>JAYFRK010000245.1:0-8223 GCA_034925975.1 Clostridium sp. | reverse complement strand
TACTAATTTTATTAAGATTTTTTCAAAATCTTTGATATCACAGTTTATAGTATCGCTTTAGCTGATTGCAAAGTTAAATATTCCTTAAATGCTCACAGCTGTCCAGATGCGGTTGTAGAACATCTTGTTTTTAAGACGCCTGAAAAGGTCCTCTCAGGCAGAGTTATCTGGGGAACACCCCTTCTTTACATATAACGCTGGAAACCGGCATTCTACATCTTGGATTAGTCATATCGATAGCATAACAAGACCCAGTTTAAATGGTCGTATCCCATTTGAGACGGCTCTGTTGTTAAAAGATCCGAAGATGCTGGAAATATTAAGCTTACAAGCAGTTGAATCGGATAGAATAGTGTTAAAACCACAACTTCTTAGATAAGAAAAGTTGAACTAGACCTTGCGGGCAAATTTCATTTCCATGAATAAGTAAATTCAGATGTGCGGAATTTACTTTTTTGAAGTGACTTTCAGACGTCTATTTAGAATGCCATCAGGTGGTCAAATGTAAAATCTCAGCTTTCATTCAAGGGCCTAAGACATGAGGTGGGGTGGGTATTTTAAACTGGTTAAGAATCCACAGCCATTGGCTATAACCGGAAAAGATGCCATAGAATCAAAGATTTATATCAGGTTTAGTCTTAAGATTTTCAAATATAGTTTCGATATGAAACAAATTAGTACCAATATGAAATAAATTAGTACCAATATGAAATATAAGAAAGCACGTGAACAATTTGAAAAGGTAAAATAACTACATTTAGGTGTTGGCATAGTTTTTGCTCAAAAGTATTTATATAAATTGACTAACTGAATTAGCATCATAAACCAAGAAGATTATTTTTTAAAATAAGCAATTATTTAGTTTAGGAGGAAAGATGTGAAAGTTTACAGTGAATATAAGAAAAAACTTAGAAAACCTGAAGAAGCAGTAATGGCAGTAAAGGATGGGGACTGGGTTGATTACAGTGTTGCTCTTGGATACCCTGAACTGCTTGACTATGCCCTTGCGGCAAGAAGAGATGAACTTAAAGATATTAAAGTTAGAGGCTGCCTCGAACTTAAACCGGTGCAGGTAGTTGAAAATGACCGTGAACAGAGAACATTTACATACAGCAGCTGGCATGTAGCTGGTCCCGCAAGAAAATATTGCGATGAAAGTCTATGTTATTACATACCTATGATTTTCAGAAATTTAGGTTCATATTATACACGTTATTTGCCTGTGAATGTTGCCATGATGTGTGTATGCCCTATGGATGAAGAGGGTTACTTCAACTTCTCATATACAAACTGCTATTCAAAGGCAGTACTTGATAAAGCAGACATAGTAATACTTGAAGTAAACGAGAGATTACCTAATGTTTACGGTGAAAAGGATTACAAAATTCATATTTCGGAAGTTGATTATGTTGTAGAAGGAGAGCATCCTCCTCTTGCAGGTTTTGCTCCGACAAAAGTTACGGATATAGATAGAAAGATAGCTTCTCTTATTGTTGAGGAAATGAAAAGCGGAGATGTTGTACAGCTTGGTATAGGCGGAATGCCCAATGCAGTGGCAGCTGTTATAGCAAATTCAGAAATAAGGAATTTATCTATGCATACAGAGCTTCTGTCAGACGGTTATCTTGACCTTAATAGAGCAGGAAAACTTACAAATGTCGGACAGAAAATACACGGAGGAAAAGGTGTATTCGGAATTGCTATAGGCTCACAGGATATGTATGACTGGGTAAAAGAAAATGATGACATCAGATCATACCCTATGGCTTATGTAAACTCTCCTGAAGTAATGTCGAAAATTGATAATTTAATTTCTATAAACAACTGTATATCTGTTGATTTATATGGACAGGTTGCATCCGAAACCTCGGGTATAAGACACATCTCAGGAACAGGCGGACAACTTGACTTTACAACTGGCGCATATATGTCACCTGGAGGAAAAGGATTTATTTGTTTGACGTCTACTTTTAAAGACAAAAAAGGCCAAGTACATTCAAGAATCCTTCCCAGATTTATAGAGGGGGATATTATTACAACTCCTAGAACACAGACATTTAACTTAGTAACAGAATACGGGAAGGTAAATCTGGCCGGGCGTTCAACTTGGGAGAGAGCTGAGATGATTATCTCTATAGCACACCCTGATTTCAGAGAAGAGCTTATTGATGCTGCTAAAAAACAGAGAATTTGGCGCAACAGCAACAAGAGATAAGGAACACCGTTTTGGAACAAAAGGAGTTTTATTTTAAAAGTATATATTTTTTCTTTTTAGAATTTATGGAAGATGAAAAAAATAGGATGAAAATTTTAAAAAAATACTTGGTATGGTTTTGTTGTAATTAATGGCGCAATAAGAGATCAATCTATTGCAGTTATTGATAAAGTCAATACAATTTATTATTTATATTATTTTATACGAAAGGAGGTGAAACAATGGGCGAAAGAAGAGTAGCTTATACCGGAATAAGAAAATTCATAGGTGATTCAATGCTTAAAAGCGTAACAACATATCCGCAGGCAAGAAGCTATATTAACTGCGATATGGGAGCACTCCTTAAATTACAAGAGGAGTACAAAAAGGAAGGCCATAAAATATCAACAACTGCTTTAATGGTAAAACTTATTGGCACTGCGCTTAAAAAATTTCCTGAATTAAACTGCCGCATGGAAGGCAATGAGATAGTTTATTACGATCAGATAAACTGTGCAGTTGCTATGGATATCGGCAATGGCTTATATGTATTGACCATAAGAGACGTTGACAAAAAGTCATTAATTGAGGTTGATGCTGACTTCAGAGATCTAATTGAGCGTACTAAAAACAATAAATTGACTTTAGATGATATGAAGGGTTCTACATTTACTTTAAACTGCTTTGCTACAATGCGTGCAGAGTATTTTGAATCAATCATCGCTAATGACCAGTGCATAATTGTAGGTATAGGTGGAATCAATAAACAGGTTGTTGTTGATGAAAATGACCAGATAGTTATCAGACCTATAGCTAAAGTAGTAGTAAATATGAACCACGCACTTTGTGATGGAAAAACAATCTATTTCATCATGGATCATATTTATGAAATGTGCAAAAATCCTAAAGAGTTTATTAATTAAATTAATTAATAATTTACTTTATAAAAGGAGGGATGTAAGATGAAAGTCGTTATGCCAAGAATTGGAATGTCAATGCAGGATGGCATCATAGTTAAATGGTATAAACAAGATGGCGAAAAAATTGTTGAAGGCGAGCCTTTGCTTGATGTCCAGACAGAGAAACTTATAACTACCGTTCAGGCTACTGAAACGGGAATCTTCAAAAAGATTGCTAACGAAGGGGATACCGTCTTATGTGGTAATGAAATCGCAGAAATAGATATATAATAAGGAGGTGCTTGATTTGAAAAATTGGAAAAACGAAGAATTATTAAAAATTTATGATATGCTGAAAACTGCAAGAGTTTTCTCTATATCAATGGAAAAAGCAGTTTATGCAGGCTTACTTAAAGGTGCTTTTCATACTCCTATAGGTCAGGAAGCAACTACAGTTGCCCTCAGCGCAACTCATAAAAATGGTGACTGGTTAGGTTATACACACAGAGGCCAGATCATTCTTTTAAACGGATATGGTTTAAAACCCCTTATTACTGAATTATTTGGACGAGCTGGCGGTTACTCCAGAGGTTCACAGTTTGACTTCCATATCAGCAACTACTGTGAGGACGGTCCCAGAATTCTTGGTCAGCCCGGTACACTCGGCAGCTACAACCCTCAGCATGTAGGCTTCGCATTAGGAAGAAAACTTCAGGGCAAAAACGAGGTTGTAGTATCTCCTCTTGGTGATGGCGCAGCTTCTGAAGGATATGTATATGAAGCATTTAATCTTGCGGCCCTTTACAAAGCACCTGTCGTATTCGTTCTTGAGAACAATGGATGGGGCTTATCAGTTCCCGCTAAGAGAATGCATGCAAATCTTGACTTTGCTGCAAAAGGTCGTGCTTTTGGCTTAAAGACAATCGAAGTTAGAGACGGCTGCGACGTTCTTGAAATCTATGAATCAGTTGAAACAGCTATGGAATGGGCGAGAAACGGTGAACCTACACTTGTTGTTATTAACAACAGACGTTGGGGACCTCACTTCATCGGTGAAGGCTCTGATCACAGAGATGACCTTGATGAAGTTGAATATCTTAAGATTAACAACGACTGCGTAAAGAAGCTTGAAAAGATTCTTATTGAGAAAGGAATTGCTGATCAGGCATATTTCGATAAAAAGGAAGAGGAAGTTAAGGCTATGATGGACGAAGCTTACAACGAGGCAGCTAAATCCCGTTTACCTGTCCGTGAAGATATGTATTACAAAGAGATGGTTTATGCAACACCTGAAACAGGAGGTGACTTATAATGAGTAGAACTTATAATTACAACATGGCAGTTTGTGAAGCTGTTTTAAAAGAAATGACAAGAGATAATAAAGTTGTATGCCTTGGTCAGGATTTCTCAACATCAGGCGGTCCTTTTGGCCTTACAATGGGTATCGCTAAAAAATTCCCTGAGAGAGTATTTGATACACCTATTTGTGAATATGGTGAAGGTTATATGACTGTTGGTTTAGCATTATCTGGGATGCGTCCCATCGTTGACTTTAACTTCTCAGACTTTGGTACAATTGCATCTGACTCAATTATCAACGGTGCTGCAACTTATCACTTTACAAGCGTAGGCAGAAACAGTGTTCCTGCAACATTTATATTTATGAACGGTGGCGCTGGTACTTACGGCGGTATGGGATTTGGTACAAACCACTCTCAGTGCATGGAAATGCTTTACTACAATACACCTGGTCTTAAAATAGTTGCTCCTGAATATCCTTCAGATGTTCATGGCCTTTTAAGAGCTGCTATTCAGGATAACGACCCTGTAATATTCATGATTCATTTAGGATCAACAGGGGGATTCCGTGAGGAAGTTGATTTTACAGAAGATGACGATTACATCATTCCTTTAAACAATGCTGCTAAAGTAAGAAGAGGAGGTACAGATGTTACTATCGTAGCTATACAGAGTATGGTACCCGTTGCTGAGAAAGCTGCAGAAGAACTTGCAAAAGAAGGCATTTCTGTTGAAATTATTGATCCTAGAGTACTTCTTCCTTTTGACCATGCTAAAGTAAACGCATCTGTTAAAAAGACAGGCAAATTACTCGTAGTTACAGAAGAACATGAGAGAGGCTCTATCGCAGGCGAAATTATTAAACATATAGCTTATGAAGATCCTTCAATGCTTAAGAAACCTGCAAAAGTTGTTGGTTCACTTAATGCTCCTATCGGTTCAGGTTACTATGAGTACTTAATGGTTCCTCACGAAGAAGAAGTTATAGCTGCAGTTAAAGAGCTTGTTAAGTAATATTGAAAAATTACTAGAAGAGTAACAACTATTAGTACTCTTCTAGCATTCTTCTTGTTTAAATGCATTTTTGGAGGGGGCTACAACATTGTTTTACGTCAAGAATAATCAAACAGATCCGAGATACAATCTTGCACTTGAAGAATTTTTGCTGAAAGACGAATCCATACAGGAGCCGATATTACTTCTGTGGCAGAATTCACCGACAGTGGTTATTGGGCTATATCAGAATACACTTGAGGAAATCAACAGTGATTTTGTAAGAGAAAATAACGTGAATGTTGTAAGAAGGATTACCGGTGGAGGAGCTGTTTATCATGACTTGGGCAATCTTAATTATTCTTTCATCGCTATGGGCGTTGATGAGGAGATAAATTTTAAAAAATTTACCAAGCCTTTGCTTGAAGCACTAAAATATATGGGAATTAATGCTGAGTTAACAGGCCGAAATGATTTGCTTGTAGATGGGAAAAAGTTTTCCGGAAATGCACAGTATTATTATCAGCACAGATTGCTGCATCATGGAACAATTCTGTATGATTCTAATTTGGAAGATGTTCAGAAGGCTCTCAAGGTTAAGCCCGGAAAAATCGAATCAAAAGGAATTAAGTCGGTAAGAGGAAGAGTGACAAATCTTAAGCCTTATATTTCTGAAGACATGACTGTTACTGAGTTCAAGCAATATCTCCTAAATTACTTTATAAAGACGTACGGGATAAAGGAATACGTATTGTCCGAAGAAGATTCTAAGGCTGTAGAAAACCTTGTTAAAACAAAGTATTTAACGTGGGACTGGACGTATGCTTCGTCACCTAACTGCAATGTAACAAGGGGAGCATTTTTTAAATGTGGTTATATTGAATTCCGCTTTCAGGTTGAACATAATGTTATATGCGAAACTTATGTCAACGGTGATTTCTTCAGCCTGTGTGACATGAAAGAGTTTCTCGATAAATTCAAAGGAATTCGGTACGAGCGTGAATCAATAGAACAATTTCTTAACAGTGTTGAGCTTACAAAATATTTTGGAGAGATTACTGCAGAAGAGATTGTTAACGTTATATGTTAATAAGATCAGGCATTATATGCTCATCCATTTATTGAAATGTAAAACGACAACCAGTTTTATAAAAATAAGCAGGAGATTGTTCGGACAGAGTTTTGATTATTATAAAAAGGAAAAAGGAGAGGATAATTTTGTTAAATTATTCATTAGTTCAGAATACTAAGGTTTTAATTGGTAATGGTACAATTGCTCAGCTTGGCGAGATGCTTAAAGAGGCTGGATACAATAAACCTATTTTAGTATTCGATAAAGGCGTTAAAGAAGTAGGGATTATCGCAAAAATAGAAAAAACCATTAAAGACGCAGGATTAGCTTACGTAGAATTTGATGAAGTATTACCTGATCCTCCTGATTATATTATTGAAAAAGGTGCAAAAATCTGTGAAGAAGAAAAATGTGACTGCGTTGTTGCTATCGGCGGCGGAAGCAGCATCGACACAGGTAAAGGAATCAGCGTGTTAAGATTCAACAAAGGCCCTATCTTAAAATATGGCAATCCCGGAGTTCCTATGAATCAGTGCAAGGGCATAATCAATATCCCTACAACATCCGGAACAGGCAGCGAACTTTCATGCGGAATTATTGTTTCTGACGAAAAGAACGCTCTTAAGGTTCCGATCGTTGCTTACAACGCAATGAGCGAATACGCTGTTATTGACCCTGAACTATCAATGGGAATGCCTGCAGGTTTAACAACAATAACGGGTCTTGACGTATTTTCACATGCAGCAGAGGCTTATACATCAATCATTTCAAATGTTGGTGCAGATATGATTTGTGAAAAAATAATGGAAACAGTATTTAAGTATCTTCCTGTTGCTGTTGAAGATGGTAAGAACGCAGAAGCAAGAACAGCTATGAGCGTATCTGCTTCACTTGGCGGATGGATGCTTACAAATGCTTGCGCACATGTAGGTCATTCTATCGCTCATGTTATCGGTTCTAAATATCATATCCCTCACGGTGCAGCTTGTGCTTATGGCTTCCAAGCAATGATTGGATATATTGCATCCGTTTGTCCTGATAAAGTTAAGAAGATTGGTATAATTCTAGGCGCTGAATTCAAAGATGGCGAAACTCCTGAAAAGATTGCTGAACTTACAAATAAAGCATATAAAGTATTCAGAGATGATGTTCTTAAATTAAAATCCATTAAAGAATACAATTGCGATCCTGCTAAAGTAGAAGAATGTGCACATGCAATCGAAGTTGAAATCTTTGCTGGACTATGCCCTAAGAAAGTCACATATGAGGGTGCTTTAGACCTCGTTAAGAAGACATTAGAGATTTAATTTTCGGCAAGAGTTCTGAATATGTTTTGAAACAAAGTGCCGAGACGGATGAATTTTTTAAAGCGATGACTTAAGCGAAGGTGCAATGACGCAGGGCAGCTAAAAGTCTTTATAAATAAAAATCAGAGCGTTATATGAAATGACGAAAAAGTATGGTGATATTTTATCTGGATTTTTAGGCTTGTAATATAAAAAAAGGAGAAAATAAAATGATTAAATATGACTTTACAAACAAAAACGTTATCGTTACTGGTGCAACCTCTGGAATTGGTAAGGCTACTGCTTTAGCATTTGCTGCAGCAGGTGCAAACGTAGCTATCGGAGATGTAAAAGACGATCCAGAAGTAGTTAAAAAAATCAAAAAATATGGAGTTAAATCCTTTTCATACGAGTTAGATGAAAGAAATTATGATTAATTTGATAAATTTGTTTACAAAACAGTTTATGAGTTTGGTAGCT
>JAYFRK010000474.1:0-4211 GCA_034925975.1 Clostridium sp. | reverse complement strand
CTTTTATATAGCCTTTTTCCATGATTTCTTTTACATCTTTATCTCCTCTGCCAGATAAGTTAACTATAAAAATAGTATCTTTTTCTACTTGCTTTGAAAGTTTCATAGCATAAGCTAAGGCATGAGAGCTTTCAATAGCCGGTATTATGCCTTCTTCTCTTGATAAAGTTTTAAAGGCTTCAATTGCTTCCATATCAGTTATGCTTACATATTCAGCTCTTTCAATTTCTTTTAGATAAGCATGTTCAGGACCTATTCCAGGGTAATCTAATCCAGCAGATATGGAATAAACAGGTTTTACATTACCAAATTCATCTGTTATAACATAGGTTTTCATACCATCTACTATACCAATGGTTCCCTTAGTTAAAGTTGCAGCATGCATGTCTGTATCTAGCCCCAATCCAGCAGCTTCAACGCCAATTAATTTTACACTATTATCTGGGATGAAGGCTGAGAAAGCTCCTATAGCATTACTTCCACCTCCTACGCAAGCTATAACATAGTCAGGCAATCGATTTTCCTTTTCTAAAATTTGTTTTCTAGCTTCATCGCTTATTATCTCTTGAAAGTTTTTTACAATAGAAGGGTAGGGATGAGGGCCTACAGCAGAACCTAGAATGTAGAATGTGTCTTCAGCTCTATTAATCCATGTACTTATAGCTACATCTACAGCGTCTTTTAGAGTGCCAGTTCCTTTTGATACCCCAGTAACTTTTGCCCCAAGAAGATTCATTCTAAATACATTAAGACTTTGTCTTCTCATATCCTCTGTTCCCATAAATACTTCACATTCAAGTCCTAAAAGAGCTGCAACAGTTGCTGTGGCAACACCATGCTGGCCAGCACCAGTTTCTGCTATAACTTTCTTTTTGCCCATTCTTTTTGCTAATAATCCTTGGCCAAGTGCATTATTTATTTTATGAGCGCCTGTATGGTTTAAATCTTCTCTTTTTAAATAAATTTTAGCATTACCAACAGATTTACTGAATTTTTCTGCATAATAGAGAGGATTTTCTCTACCTACATAATCTTTTAGATAGTAATTTAGTTCCTGGATGAAGTTAGGGTCATCCAATGCAGAATTATACTCAGATTCTAATTCCGTAAGTGAATTTTTTAGATTTTCCGGAACATATTGTCCTCCGAATTCCCCAAACATACTTTCTTTAATTTTTTCCATAAATGATTCCTCCTTGTATAATAAATTTTTTAATAAAAAAAGCATTTCATCTCTTGTAAGAGACGAAATGCTAATATTTCGTGGTACCACTCTAATTTACAGAAGTTTACAAATTGCTAGACAATAATAAAATAAAAAAACTCCATCCTATTTAGGACGAAGTTAAAATTTCGTTATACCACCTAAGCAACAGAAAAATTCTGTGTCTTTATCAGATACGGATCTACTATACTAGAATAAATCGATATCCTGCTTTTGTAACGTGAAGCTTCACGGCCAATGCTACTCTAAAACTAATATAAATTTCGCACAAGCTCCTCCAAGGACCATTCATTAAAGACATCAGTATCTGTATTTCACCACCACAGACTCTCTTTAACCTAAGACTTTAGCTACTCTTCCTTATCAAAGGAGTTATTTATTGGATTTATTACTAAACATATTACAATATTTAAATTAAATTGTCAACATAACTGAATCTAAATGAAAGATGCATCTATATGAATATTAGCTGCCATATAATAGTATAGACACATTAGCTTTAGTAATTTAAAATTATAATTAATTAGTGGAAAGTTTTTGCATAATAACAAGTCAGAAAGTGTACCATAGAATTCCTTAAGGAGAGAGAAAATATGGGTGAAGAAGGCAAGAAGTTTGAAATTGTAAATGCCAAATTTAATGCTATTTTACAATCTAGCTATGATGGAATATACATAACTGACGGAAAAGGGTTAATTTTAGACTTAAACAGTAGAATGCAAAGAATTATAGGACTAAAGAAAGAGGAGTTAATAGGCAGTTATGCTCAAGATTTAATAGGAAAAGGGGTTATTCATCGTTCTGTAATACAAATGGCAATTGAAGCTAAAGAGCGTATAACCATAAATCAAACTATTAAAGCTGAAAAACTCAAAGAAGTAATGATAACAGCTACACCTATATTAGATGAAGTAGGAGAAGTAGAATATATTGTAGCAAATTTGAGAGACATGACTGATTTAATTAACTTAGAAAATGAATGTAACAAAGCTCAATTACTTTCAAAGCAATATTATTCCCAATTAATAATGGAGAAAAATTATAAGGAAAAAATAATTGCTGAGAGTGAAGAGATGAAGCAGCTAATGAATCTAGCATATCGTGTAGCACAAGTAGATTCCACTGTTTTATTGGAAGGTGAGTCTGGTACTGGAAAAGAGGTATTTACAAGATTCATTCATGAGATGAGTTCACGTAATAATGGACCATTTATAAGCATAAACTGTGCAGGAATACCTGAGACTTTACTTGAGGCTGAACTTTTTGGTTATGAAGAAGGTGCTTTTACTGGAGCTAAGAAGGGAGGAAAAGCTGGACTATTAGAACTTGCAGAAGGAGGAACTCTTTTCTTAGATGAAATTAACTCATTACCTATTGCGTTACAAGGGAAAATATTAAGGGTTCTTGAGACCTTTGAAGTTACAAGGATAGGTTCAGTGAAATCAAATAGAGTAAATTTCAGACTAATTTCAGCTACAAATGAAAAGTTGGAAGAACTAATAGATAAAAAGTTATTTAGGCAAGATTTATATTTTAGATTAAGAATTGTTCCAATTTATATACCTCCTCTTCGAAAAAGAAATAAGGATGTTGTACCATTAATCATGCATTACCTAAAATATTTTAATAAAAAGTACAAGCGTAATAAAGAAATTTCTGTAGATGCACTAGAATACCTTGAGGCATATGATTGGCCAGGTAATGTAAGAGAATTAAAGAATGTTATAGAAAGGTTAGTTGTTGTTACCGTTAATGATCTAATTACTGAAAAAGAGTTACCTAATGAATTTATAACCAGTATAAGCAGCAATGATAAATTTCATATTATATTAAAAGATATTGTTCCGTTAAAAGATCTAATGGATCAGGCAGAAACTCAATTGATTAATTTAGCTATGGAACGATGTACTTCAACAAGAGAAGCAGCTAAGGCTTTAAATATTAGTCAAACTTCAGTGGTAAGAAAATTTAAAGATGCTAGAACTAGACTAAGTGATTGAACCTAATATGGTTCAAGAGAACCATTAGTAAATCATCTTTAAATTATAATTTATAAGGCTTTATAAAGATATATATAGACGCATATGAACCGATTAAGGTTCATATGCGTTTTTTATATATTTAATATTTCAAGGGAAAGCTTTAAGAACCTAAACTCAAGTCCAATGGCGCTAATTCTAGAGGTTGGCATAGTTGTTGCTCTTATTAAAGAATTAGATAGAAAACTAAATTATTAAGAAGAAATATCTATAGTGCTTGAAAATATGTAATATAAAAAATTTATAATAATTAAGGAGGAGTCTATTTTGGATATTAAGAAAATTTTCGTAATTGGAGCAGGTGCAATGGGAGCAGGGATTGCACAAACAGCAGCTGTAAAAGGTTTTCATGTTATTTTAAACGATGTAACAATGTACAGAGTGGAAAAAGCTAAGATGGGAATAGAGAAGCAGCTTATAAAAAATGTAGAAAAGGGAATCATCACTGAAGATGAAAAGAATGCAGCTTTAGAGAGGCTTATATTATGTGATTCTTATGATAAAGTTGCAGAAGCTGATCTTGTAATTGAAGCAATTTATGAAAACATTGATGCTAAGAAGGAAATATTTAAGGAAATTGATAAGCTTAAAAAGGAAAATGCCATACTTGCAAGTAACACATCTTCTTTGTCTTTAACTTCAATTTCTTCTGTTTTGGAAAAGCCAGAAAATTTCATAGGAATGCATTTTTTTAATCCAGTGCCAGTGATGAAACTTCTTGAAATTGTTGTTGGGCTGTCTACATCACAAGAAACTATTGCCACAGCTCTTAAAGTTGGGGAAATGCTTGGTAAAGAGACTATTATTGCAAAGGATAGTCCTGGATTTATTGTTAATAGGGCCTTAGTTGTAATGTTAAATGAGGCTATATGCATGTATGATGAAGGAGTAGGAACAGCTGAGGATATAGACAAAGGAATGATGCGTGGATGTAATCATCCTATGGG
>JAYFRK010000044.1:0-3412 GCA_034925975.1 Clostridium sp. | reverse complement strand
TTCTACCTTTGAGCAAGAGATTAACAGTATGAAATATTTGGTGTTTAAGCAAAAAGAAGAAGCTACAGGATACACTGTTGCAGCACTTATACCTAAAAAAGAGCTTACCAGTGAAATTATTAGAGTTACTATAATAAATATAGGAGTTGCTTTAACGTCATTAATATTAGTTATATTTATAGGAAATAGATTTACAAAAGTTAAAATCACTAATCCAATTAAAAAGGTTGTAGATGCATTAGGATACATTGGAGAAGGTGATTTTACTGTTAAAGTAGAGAGCGGCAGGAATACCAGTGAAGAAGTTGAGATGATAATTAGTGCTATTAATAATACTGCAAATGGAGTATTAGAAATACTGAAGAATGTATCTAAAGCATCAGAGAGCTTAAAAGAAAATTCTCAATCTCTTCTAGCTATTACTGAAGAATCGAGCGTTGTAGGAGATGAAGTGGCCAGGGCTGTTCAACAAATAGCAGATGGATCAGTTCATCAATCAGAAAAGCTTAATGAAAGTGTAGCTATATCAGAAAAACTAGGTAATGAAGTTGAAGAATCTTTAAAGGACTCATCTGAGATGATGAAAGCTTCTAAGATAGTAAAAGTAGCTAGTGATGAAGGAGCAGAGTTAATTAATAGCTTAACAGAAGTGTTTAAAGAAACATATGCTGCTAATTTAGAAGTAGTAGAAAAGGTTAAGGAGCTAGAAGAAAAATCAAATCATATCGGTGATATAACTGATGTAATAAAACGTATAACAGAGCAAACAAACCTATTAGCTTTAAACGCATCTATTGAAGCGGCAAGAGCTGGAGAAGCTGGAAGAGGCTTTGCAGTGGTAGCTGAGGAAGTAAGAAAGCTTGCAGAACAATCATCTAGTTCTGCTCTAGAAATTGAAAAAGTTATTTCAGAAGTAAAGATAAGTGTAAATGGAGTATTTGAAAAACTAAAGCATTCAACAGAATTAAATGATAAAACTTCAGAAAATGTTCAAGTTACAAGTAAAAGCTTTGAGAATATAAAACAATTTATTAGTATATTGGAGAACAATATAGAAAAGGTAAGCAAATGCTTAACTGAAATAAAGGCTGATAAGGATGAAGTTATAGTTAATATTTCTGAGATTTCAGCAGTAGCACAGGAAGCTGCTGCAACATCTGAGGAAGTAAGTGCATCTTCAGAAGAACAATCATCAGGACTTCAGGAGATAGTATCTTCTGCTGAGAAATTAAATGTACTTTCCGAAGAACTAAAGTCTATAATAAGTAAATTTAAAATATAACTAAAAAATCTCTAAGAGATATCTCTTAGAGATTTTTTAGTTATACTAAGTTAAGTTTTTGCGTGCACCTTAACAATATTGTCAGGTTAAGGTTAAATGACCTACTTTAATCGCTCACTATTAGTGTGATAATTATGTAATTCCCTTATTTAATATGATAACCCATTTAAGGTTAATTATGTATTATTATTTAAAAAATATCTAACGTATTTTATTATTAGCATTATTCTTAGAATTATTATTAGCAAAATAAAATATAAAATTATTAATTATATAAAATATTTCTACAAATTCTAAAGAAAATATTTACAAAAGTATATAAAAGTTATAAAATAGAATTAAACAATATTAAATAATGAATATGAAAGGGGGGCATTGATAAAAAAACTCTATTTTTTTAAACTATCTATGTAAACGTTTTATCCTTAGTATTAACCACAATTTGAATGCTTAATTAAAGACTTTTTATGGTACAAGTTAATGGAAACAAAGTTATTATTGTGTTGGAAGCTGGGAACTTCTGATACAATGGGTTTTGAAAGTTTTAGTTGTGCATGGGTGAAATGGTGCGCAGCGAAGCCATTCTATTAGGTTTGGGAGCCATTAGAGTGGTAAGGAAACTTTAATAAAAGTATGGTAGAAATATAATTTATGGGTAATAGTAGAACTGGTTATATCCAGCTCTACTCTTTTTTTATTTCTTATAATTTAGCTATGGTTATATAAGTACAGTAGAGATTTTAAGAAATTTTAGAAAATTTAATCAGACAATGAGCAAAGGTTGTATGAAATATACAACCTTTTTAATTTTATGGGAAATTAAAGTATTATATAAAAGCTCTACACTTGATTAATTAAAAATTCAAGAAGTCAAGAAAATAGGATATTAATAGCTATAGCAGTATATGATATTTTGGTAATCTAAGCAAAAAAAGTACTATAAAACTTAGGTCTTTTTTTATAGATATTTCTCCCTATAATATTAATTAATGAAGCATTGAATGTAGTGGCTTAGGTAAGGAAGTGATATAAAAAAGTGAGCAATAAAATTAAATATATATTTAATTTTTTATTAACTTGAAAACGATTTAATATAGGTAGGTGATGTAAAATGAGTACAAAAAAAGAGAAAAAAAACAAAATAAACTCTAAAGTAATGGTTCTATTATCCTTAGTAATAGGAATAGGAATCTGGTCACTTATTTCATTGATTCCTTCAGTAGGAGCAATAATTGTTAACCCTCCTACAATTATAAAAGCATTTATTTATGAATCAGAGAGTGGAAGAATGCTAACGAATATCTCAGTAAGTTTAATGAGAGTCTTTTCAGGATTTTTCATAGGATTACTTGTAGCTATTCCAGTTGCATTTCTTATGGGATGGTATGAGGGTTTTAGAAATATCGTAGAACCATGGATACAATTTTTTAGAACTATACCCCCTATTGCATTAATACCATTAGTTATAGTAGCACAAGGAGTAGGAGAAAGTGCTAAAGTTACAGTAATTTTTATATCTACTTTCTTAGTTATGGTTGTTTCCATATACCAAGGGGTTAAGAATGTTGATGCAACATTAATTAAGGCTGCAAAGGTTTTAGGAGCAAAGGATAAAGACATTTTCTTTGAAGTAGTAGTACCGGCATCATTTCCTTACATATTAGTTGGTGTAAGATTAGGATTAGCTGCAGCTCTAACAACTCTAGTAGCAGCTGAACTTACAGGAGCATCTAAAGGATTGGGCAATATGATTATGGAAGCTAGTTTATACTTTAGAATGGATGTAGTTATATTAGGAATAGTTGTTATTGGTGTCATTGGAACTATACTTGATAAAATAGTACTATTTTTAGAAAGGAAGTTAACAGGATGGCAGGAAGTGAGATAGTAAAAAATAAGATAGAAATAGACAACGTAGGAAAAGTTTATAATGGCAGAAACGGTGAAATGGTAGCACTTAGCAATGTAAATATGACTATTAAAGAAAACGAATTCATATGTGTTGTTGGTCCAAGTGGATGTGGTAAAACTACTCTTTTAAATATAATTGCAGGACTTGAACAGACTACTTCTGGAGTAGTAAGAGTGGATGGAAAAGAAGTTACAGGTCCAGGAAGAGAAAGAGGAGTT
>JAYFRK010000486.1:0-3641 GCA_034925975.1 Clostridium sp. | reverse complement strand
TATTAGTAATGATTATGAAAGTTTATCAAAAATATATAATGAAGAAGTTGGATCTATACCACCTGCATATGCACTAATGCATTCAAATACAGGTAAGTTTGGCACAAATGATAAAGCTAGCGAAGTAACTGGTAAATGGATTAAAGAGTTATTTAGCATGAACTTTAATAGAGAAGGACATTCATTAAATTTATCAAACAGCTCTATTTATGATTTAACTAGGATTCAGCCACAGGCATATTGGTCAACTAACCATTTGTTGATGAGAATTTGGGATGATACTAAAAAGAATATTGAATTTGTTTCAGGAGATAAAGAAAAGGGGAGCAAGTTCAAAGAAATAAAAGGTCAAGCAGAGTTTATAGATGATAAAATTATATTAACATCATTGCCAAAGGATAAAGGGTTCATTAAATTGTTAAATAGTGAAAATTATAAGGACATTAGAATATCAACCACACTAAATGGAAATGTTATAGGTTCTCAGGCTATATACTTAAGATCCAATGAAGATGGAAGCAATAGTATATGTGTCCAACTTATTAATAATATAGTTAATATTATTGAATTTTCAAATGGAAATAAAAATATAATATATTCCTTAGATTTAAGTGATAAGAATAAGGATAAAAAGATTGATATAAAGGAACCTGGAAGTAAAAAAGTTGATATAACATTAGTTGATAAAAAACTTACTTTAGCTATTGATGAGAAGAAAATAATGAAAGGTTTAAAAGTAAATAATGAAAATGGAGGAAGTATTTTTCTTGAGTCTGCATGGGGAGAATATGGATATAGTCAAAGAAATATTGCAGATGATGTATATGATGGAGTTTTTAAAAGTTTTAAAGTAACTGATATAAATAATGAAGTACTATATGATGCTTCGTTAAAAGGAGTAAAGGCAGTAACTTATAAGATTAAAAATTCTTTCAATAAACTTGTGAATTGGTTTATTAAAAACCTATAGTTTAAGAGGTGTCAAATGAAGAATAATGTGAGAAAAAACTTGATTTCTACTGGATTGATAATATTAATATTATCAATAGTAACATTCACATATATAAATGTTACTTCAAAAGAGGGTAATTTTACAAATAAAGATAATAATGCAAACCTAAATGAAAAAACGAAACAGGCATTTGGAGAAGATATAAATAATCTATCAGCTTGGGTTGTATACTGGGATTTAAATTCTGATAGTGAAATTAAAACTTTAGGCAAGAAATTAAAAAATATTTCTTACTTTGCTGCTAATTTTAACTCCAATAATGAATTAGTGATGCCAGAAAAATTAACTAATTATTATAATGAAACAAAGGATTATGATTACAATAAATATATAACTATTGTTAATGATAAAATAAATAATGATGGAAGTTCTTCATTAAAAGATGTAAATCTGTTAAAAGAGCTATTAAGTGATTCAGATTCAAGAAGTAGTCATATTAAAGATATTATAAATTTAGCAGTTAAATATGGCTTTGAGGGTATAGAAATTGATTATGAACAAATAAAAAATGATATAAAATTGTGGGATAACTATATATTATTTATAAATGAGCTATACCAGAAAGCAGAAAAAGAAGGCTTAAAACTAAGAATTGTATTAGAGCCTAACACGCCCTTTAATAAGTTGAGTTTTAATGAAGGCCCTACATATGTAATGATGTGCTACAATTTACATGGAGGTTTTAGTGAACCAGGAGAAAAGGCAAATCCTAAATTTATTAAGGGGTTAATAGAAAAGATGGATAAAGTCCCAGGAAAGAAAGAGTTTGCAATTGCTACTGGAGGGTTTAACTGGGCATCTAATGGAAAGACTACCTCCCTTTCAGAAACTGAGGCCAACCGTATATCAAAAGAGTATAGTGCTAAAGTAGAGCGTGACAATGAAAGTCAGTGTTTGTTTTTTAATTATAAAGATGAAAATAATATAGAACATCAGGTATGGTATGCTGATGTTATTACCTTAAAGTCTTGGATGAAGGTCATAATAGAAAAGGGATATGATATTAGTATCTGGAGACTAGGCGGAAATTTGTTCTGAAATTGTTTAAAAACTCCATGTTTTCATGGAGTTTTTTATTTTTGAAAATATAATGTACTATAAGATGATATAACATAATATAAATGATACATGAAATAAATGCAATAAGGTGTGGTGAAGGTGGATAATAATCAAATCAGTTATTATAATTTAGAGCAAGACGAAGTAACCTTAAAAGATTTAGATATTAAAAATAGGCCTATCTATCAAATTGTAAAAAGAATTTTAGATATTGTATTAAGTTTTATAGGTCTTATTATTTCTGCTCCAATTATATTACTTACTAGTTTTTTTGTTATTGCCGAATCAAAAGGACCACCTATACTAGTCCAAGGAAGATTAGGGAAAGAAGGAAAACCATTTAAGATTTACAAAATTCGATCTATGTATGTAGATGCAGAGATTAACACAGGACCCAAGTGGGCAGAGAAGAATGATGCCAGAGTTACCAGAGTTGGAAGAGTAATTAGGAAAACTCATATTGATGAATTGCCACAGTTAGTAAATATATTCCTTGGTGAAATGAGTTTTGTTGGACCAAGACCTGAAAGAAAGTTTTTTTATGAAAAGTACGAGAGTGAATTATTTGAATTTAGCAAACGATTATATGTTAAACCTGGATTAACTGGATTGGCACAAATTAATGGTGGATATGATATAGATGCTGAAGAAAAGCTTAAATATGATTTAAGCTATATTAAAAACCAAAGTTTACGTTTAGATATATTAATAATATTTAAAACAATATATGTTGTACTAAAGGGCTATGGTGCAAGGTGAGTAATTAAAGCTGGAGGAGTGTATGAAGGTTTTAGTGACAGGAGGGGCAGGTTTTATAGGATCACATATAGTTGATCTATTTCTTGAAAGAGGAAATGAAGTTTTTGTTATAGATAATTTGATTAATGGTAAGAGAAGTAATATAAATAAAGATGCGGTATTTTACCTTTGCAATATTCTTGATTATGATAACATGCTTAAAGTATTTAAAGTGAATAAACCGGAAGTAGTTATACATCATGCTGCACATGTTAGTGTAAGTTCTTCAATAAAAGAACCGCAAATTGATGCATTAAGTAACATATGTGGAACAATAAATGTACTCAAATGTTGTAAAGAAGTTGGAGTTCGTAAGATTATATATGCATCATCAGCTGCAGCTTATGGAGAACTAGAATATTTTCCTGTAGATGAAGAACATCCTACAAACCCAATTTCATTTTACGGTTTATCTAAGCAAACCTGTGAAGAATATATAAAGTTATATGAAAGATATTTTCAACTTAATTATACAATTTTCAGATATGCCAATGTTTATGGAGCAAGGCAGAATTCAAATAGTGATGGAGGAGTAATCTCAATTCTAGTTGATAAATTCATGAATGAAGAGAAAATAACAATATATGGAGATGGTAAACAAACTAGAGATTTTATTTATGTAAAAGATGTAGCATTAGCAAATTATATGGCTCTTAGAGAAGGAGATAATGAAACAATAAATATTTGCAGCAATAAGGAAATTTCAAAAATAGATTTATACCAATTAATAATGAATATAACAAAAAAGGATATAGGTATTAAATATTTAAGT
>JAYFRK010000224.1:0-5738 GCA_034925975.1 Clostridium sp. | reverse complement strand
AGCGAAGATTCTCTGTTGAATTATACACCTTCGATTTTTAGCACCTTATTTTGCAGTTACCAAGGCCGCTATTTTGTAGCACTTTACTTATATTATTTAAAATAAGTTGTTAAATTATCTTTTTATTATATTTTTTTAGTTCTCTCTTTATAGCATATATAACCTCTTCATAATTTGCCATTAAAACTTTTGCTGCATCCCTTACATTTTTCATAGCATAAATATGAAATTTTCCTTCTTCAATTGCCTTTTCTACTTCGCTGCTTAAAACCAAATCATTTTTATTGGAAAAAGGAATTAATACACCTTTGTTCTCAAATCCGTCAGTACATTTACATACCTTAAAAAATCCCTCTATTTTTTCATTGACTCCTCCTATAGGCTGTATCTCTCCAAACTGGTTTATTGAACCTGTTACTGCGATATTCTGCTTAATAGGAATATTACTTAAAGAAGATATCATAGCAATAAGCTCTGCAACAGAAGCACTATCTCCATCAACTTTTCCATATACTTGTTCAAAACTTAAATGAAAATTAATAGGTATCTTACTATATTTTCCCAATAACTCACTTATAAAACCTTTTAATATATTAACTGCTTTATTATGGATATTTCCACTTAAATCACTTTGCTTTTGAACATCTATAATTTCTCCTTCTCCCTTGTAGCAGGAGCAGGTTATCCTTATAGGTTTGCCAAAACTAGTATATCCTGCATCAATTACAGAAAGTCCATTAATTTGGCCAACTTTTTTATTTTTTACATCCAGTAGTATCTTATTTTCTTCATAGTATTCTCTAATTTCTCTTTCAATTATATCTTCACTGTATGCCACTCCTATAATATCTTCTCCTGTAATTTTATCTCTCTTTTCTCTTTCTACTTTATTATTAGATAGTAATAGAATTTTACTTAATTCCTCATTATCAATAAGAAGTTTATTTCTATCTTCAGCCTTTCGGGACATAAATTTAGCAACCTCTTTCATTGCGCTACTATCTAAGGACTTTAATCCATTAGCATTGCAAATGTCTACAATATTTTTCACTAATGAACCTTTTGTATTTTGATTTATAGCAACAATTGGATTAAACTGTGCCTTTATTTTAAATATTTTTTTGAAATCTTCATCATAGTTATACAATATATCATAAGTTTCATAATCGCCAATCATAATTATTTTTAGGTTAACATTAATAGGTTCTGGATCTAAACTACTCAATGAAAATAGTTCTACATATCCTTTATTATAATTAAAATTAATCTTACCGCTTATTAATGTTTTCTTTAAGTTATAATAGGCTGTTGGATTTGACAATAGGTTATTAATTCTAATTATTAAACATCCTTCATTTGCCTTAAGAATAGAACCACTTTTAATTAAAGACATGTCTGTAACATAAGTTCCATTTTGATTTTTATAATCTATGCTTCCTAAAAGATTTATTACATTAGGATCTTCTTCAAATATTACTTGTGGATATACATTTTTACTGTTATCTACTAAAATTTTAATTTCATATCTATTTATTATCTCATTAATTTTTTCTTCATCGTCTTCATATACTATAGAATAATTTTCTACTATGTCCTCTTCTATTTCATTACACATGTCATTTATAAACTTCACAGCATCAGGATCATCACAAAAAAACTGTTCATACTTATCTTTTATTTCTTTACACTCTATATCAAAATAATCAATCATTATCCTTTTTATTTTTTCTATTTCAACTATTTCAATTTCTTTTAACTGCTCTAAGATTTTAATGGATTTTAGTTTAAGCTCACTAACTTTTCCTAATATTTCTTCTTTTTTTTCAGTTTCTAAAGAATCATATTCCTTTTCAGTCATTGCTTCTTCATTCTTTACAGGAATAAAAGTAAATCCTTTACTTGTGGACCTAATTTCAAATCCATAATTATGTGCACTATCCATAAGTTCTGTAACTAATTCGTTTCTCTTTTTTTGTATATTTTCTATTATCTTTTCTTTTTCCTTATTAGTAGAACTATTGTAAAAATCATATATAATTTTAAAATAGTTATCCTGAATGTCTTCAATAGCTTCTTTTAGAATATGCCCTCTTCCATTGGAAACATATATAGGAAAAGGGTTATTTTCATCTTCCTTTACAGCATAGCATATATCTTTAGGTCTATCTCTATCTTTCAATATTTCACTTATATATTCTCTAATGTTTTCCAACTTTATTTTTGAAAAGTCATCTATTAAATAAACATTATATCCCTCTTCATTTATATCTAGTGCAGTTTTTATTTTTTCATAAACTTCTCCCTCATATTCAGGTAAACTAAATTTGTCTCTCTTTAAGTCAATATCATCAAATTCAATATTATATTTTATATCCTGGGACGATATCTCCATAGTCTTATCCCTCCCTTTCCTTGCACTTATTATATTAATATTCTTAATTAACTAATTTAGGAACAAGTTTCATCATAATATTTTCTACTTTTGCTTGTCCCTACATGTATTTAAGATAATAGGCTAAACTATAATTAGTTGTTTTAAAAAAAAAGATACTGTGATATAATAAGCCTTAGTTATAATTGTCATTTTTTTATTTGTTATAGAAATTATATGTAAAGGAGTCATTTATATGGGTTTTAAAGAAAAACTAACTGAACATTATACTAATTCTTATTTAAAAAAATACGGCGACAGAATTACTCAAGCTCAAGGTAAAGTAATTTCAGTAAAAGTTGAAGAAAAGGCCATCTTATGGATTTTTCATAAATTAACTGTTACCATATTAATAAAACCTGAAAGAAGCAAAAACATACTAAAATGTGTTTATAAGAAAAATAAATGGTTTAAGAAGCCTGAATTTATAACTGTATCACAAGGTCATTCTGTTGTAATACAAGGACTGAAGGGTATTAAAGGTAAGGCTAATAGCGAGTTAATTCAAATACTAAACGTTATGAATATGACCACTAAAAAGCATCTAGTTCCAATTGAAGGAGACGCCGTAAAGAAAATTCAACAAGCACAAAAAATTAAATACAGATAAAAAAAACGTTGACTATGTCAACGTTTTATCTTTTTCTTGCAAATAGATATAGACTATTTATAAAAGCTATTGATCCTGAGAAGAACATAATTATTACCCATTGAGCTAAGTTCAAAGGTACAGTATGGAATACTCCTTGTAAAAAAGGAATGTATATTATTGATAATAACATAGAAATAGATACTAATACTGCTCCCACTAAATATATATTAGTGAATAATTTAATTTCAAATATAGAATGACTTTCAGATCTGCATTCGAATACATGAATTAATTGAGACATTACTAATGTTCCTAAAGCTAGTGTCCTACAGGTTTGCAAATTCATTCCATAGTACTTTCCGGATAGAAAAGCAAGTACAGTGCATACTCCAATTAAACTTCCCCTTAAGAGTATCTTCTCTTTAAGGCCCCTTGCAAATACGCTTTCATTCTTGCCTCTAGGTCTCCTTAGCATTATATCACTATCTGGAGGATCTACACCTAATGCTATTGCTGGCAGTCCATCAGTTGCTAGGTTTACAAATAAAATTTGTATTGGAAGAAGAGGAGTATCTAAATAAAATAGAGATGCTAGAAACATTGTAAGAACTTCTCCTAAATTACATGATAATAAGTATCTAATAAACTTTCTTATATTATCATATATAATTCTTCCCTCTTCTATAGCTGCCACTATTGTAGCAAAGTTATCATCCAAAAGTATCATAGATGATGCTTCTTTTGTAACATCCGTACCAGATATCCCCATAGAAACTCCAATATCTGCTTCTTTTACAGCAGGAGCATCATTTACTCCATCGCCAGTCATTGCTACTATGTTATTTTTCTTTTTAAAGGCTTTAACAATACGTAATTTATGTTTAGGACTTACTCTTGCAAAGACTGACAATTTATTTATTCTACTTATTAACTCTTTTTCTGATAACTTGTCTATCTCTTCTCCTACCATTACTTCATCTTCGTTTTTACATATACCCAGCTCTTTTGCTATGGCATATGCTGTATTTTTATGGTCACCAGTTATCATAACCGGCCTAATACCGGCCATTTTACATTTTAAAACAGCTTCTTTAGCTTCAGTTCTTGGTGGATCTTTCATTCCTGCTACACCAATAAATATTAAATTCTCTTCTAAGCCATTTCCTTTTACTACGTTATCATCTTTGTATGCAGCTGCAATACATCTTAATGCATTATAAGACATCTGTTCCACCTGCGTTACTACTTTCCTTTTATATTCTAAATTAAATGGAACAACTTTATTATCAATTAAAATATATTTACATCTTTCTATAATCCTTTCTGGTGCACCTTTAACATAGCATCTTTTTCTGCCTGATTCTTCTACTATAACTGACATCATCTTTCTAGTTGAATCGAAGGGTATTTCATGAATTCTGTTTGTCCTATTTAAAAAATCTTTTAAACTTTTACTATCTTTAAAGAACGCCTTTATAAGTGCTGTTTCTGTTGGATCACCTAATAAAACTTTTTCAAACTTATTTTGTTTAAAATCATACCCACAATCATTACAATATACAAAGGCTTTCTTTAAAATATCTAAATTAACTTGGTTTGCTTTATTTATCTCTGTCATAATATTATTATAAAATATTTTTTCAACTGTCATATTATTTTGTGTCAAAGTACCAGTTTTATCACTACATATAATAGATGTACATCCTAATGTCTCTACTGCCGGGAGTTTTCTAATAAGTGCATTTCTTTTTAACATTCTTGATACGCCTAGCGCTAAGGCTACAGTAACTATGGCAGGCATTCCCTCTGGAATAGCTGCTACAGCAAGGCTAACACCTAATAAAAACATTTGATACTTGTCTTGTCCCCTTACTATACCCATCAGAGTTACAACAATGCATATAGCAATACAAATAACTACCATTACTTTACCTAAAAAAGCAAGTTTCTGTTTTAATGGAGATTTTTCAGTTTCTATGCTATCAAGCATATTTGCTATTTTGCCCATCTCAGTTCTCATTCCAGTCTTAACTACTTTAGCTAACCCCTTGCCCTTAAGTATAATAGTCCCCATATATATATTATTACTTTTGCCTTCACAGGTTTTCTCTACTCCTATAGATTCTCCAGTTAATAGAGATTCATCTACTAATATACTGTTTCCTTCTAATATTATACAGTCTGCGGGAACTCTATCTCCACTTTCCAATATAATTAAGTCCTCTGGCACTAAAAGCTCTGCATTTATTACTTTAACTTGTTCATTTCTAATAACTTTTGCCGTAGGTGCAGCTAAGCTTTTCAATGCCTCTAGTGATTTTTCTGTCTTATACTCCTGTATAAAACCTAATACAGCATTCATTATTACTATAATAACTATTGTTATTGCATCAGCTTTCTCACCCATAAAAAATGATAAAGCAGTAGCTGCAATTAAAACCCATATGATAAAATCATTAAACTGCTCTAAAAATATCTTTAAAGAAGATATTTTTTTTCTTTTCTCTAGTATATTTAACCCATATTCTTTTAGTTTTTTTTCAGCTTCAGCATTTGTAAGGCCTTTAATCTTATTTTTTTCCCTAATCATGTTCCTCCCCCTATCATTTACGCTATCATTTAATTCTCCTTATCCTTAAGCCTCTAAAATAATATATGAGTAGTACATGCTATCTTATGAAAAAATTATATTTTTTTATAAAAATAATAAAATTC
>JAYFRK010000540.1:0-1885 GCA_034925975.1 Clostridium sp. | reverse complement strand
CTCAGTTGAATTTTCTATAGCAATTGGAATAAATTTTTCATAATCTATATGAGCTCCATTATTAGCATTATCCGAAATGGATCTTATTATAACAAAAGGAATTGAATTTAAATAACATACTTGTGCTATGCTTGCACCTTCCATTTCGCACGCAATAGCTCCGAATTCACTACTTAACCATTTAATCTTATCAATATTGGCTATAAATTGATCTCCAGATACAATTCTTCCTACAAAGCTCTTATATTTTGTAGCATTATCACATGCCTCTTTAGCAAGTTTCACCAACTCATTATCACATTTAAAGTCATATACTTCTAATCTTGGTATCTGTCCAAGTTTATCTCCAAATGCTGATGTATCCATATCGTGTTGTATTAAATTATCTGCCACAACTACATCTCCTGGTAAAATATCCTTTCCTATTCCTCCAGCTACTCCAACATTAATAACCTTATTGACTTTATAATCATCTATTAAAATTTGAGTACATACTGCAGCATTAACTTTCCCAATACCACTTCTAACTATAACTACGTCTTTTCCCCATAGTTTACCTATATTAAATTCCATGCTGGCTTTTTTTTCTTTTTTGTTTAATTGTATGTTTTTTAATAATATTTCTATTTCTTCATCCATAGCACCAATAATTCCAATAATCATTTTACGACCTCCGATTTTAAATAATATATGCTTATAATAGAATACAGTAATCCTTTTTTATTGTCAATTAGAGTACTTTTTTATAAAATAAAAAAGGCTCACAACTTAAGTGAGCCTTAGTTATCCTTAGCAAAAAAGCTTTTTATAGCATCTAATTCATCATTGTTAAATTCTTTATGTTCCTCTATTTTGTTTTTTACACTATTCTCAATTTCTTTTGGCTCTACATTTGATAACTCTGAAATTTTTCCCACCTTATAGTCTTTCATGAATTCATTTTCTAACGTGTTAAAAGTGTCTAATTGAGAACTCATAAAATTCTTAAATTTAGCTCTAAATTTCAAAAATTCCTGTTTAATTGTTTCATATTCGTCATTAATTTTTATTACATCATTATGAGCCTTATCAATAATTTGTTTTGCTGATTCATTTGCCTGCCTGATTATTAGTTCTGACTCATTCTTAGCAGATTCTCTTGCTTGTTCTGCAGCATTTTGCGCTAAAACTAGAGTATTTTGAATTGTAGATTCTATTTTAGAATAATGCTTTAGTTTGTCTTCTAATAACTCTAATTTCTCTTTAAGTGATGAGTTTTCTCTATATAGAACTTCATAATCCTCGCCTATTTTATCTAAAAATTCATCAACTTCATCACAATCATATCCTCTAAGTGACTTTTTAAATTCTTTGTTATTAATGTCCATTGATGTAATTACCACGCTAATCACCCCATACTCATATGTATTTTTTTATTATAATCTTTTCTCTTTCCCTTTGTGTCTTTCCAATAGACTCCATAATTTTAAACTTACCGTATCCACGGATTGTAACAATAGAGCCTAATTTTACATATGTATCTTTTTCCACGATCTTTTCATAATCTAATAAAATTATTCCACTTTTGATCATGTCAACAGATGAGTTTCTAGAAACTCCACTTAGTGAAGAAACTACGCAATCAATCCTTAAGGAAGAAACTGTTACAGTTTTCTTTTCGAAATTAAATTTAGGAACTTTAATATCATTTATCTCTAACATTTCTATACTACATGGATTTTTACCAACTCTATCTAAATTATCTTTAATGTATTGATATATATCATTACAAATTGGAACAAAACAACTTTGATCTTCTAATATTAAATCTCCAAACTTTTCACGCTTAATTCCCTGTCCCATTAAAGCTCCTAGAAAATCAGAATGTTTTAAATTTTTAAAAGCA
>JAYFRK010000217.1:0-2115 GCA_034925975.1 Clostridium sp. | reverse complement strand
CCTTCCCCAAATACCATCATCTTTATATGCCTTTTCTAATACAGAATCAACATAAATAACTTTGTTCATGGACTGCCTCTCATTTATTACTTATATAGTAGTCTATTCCTTTTTTACATAATAAATTACAGAGGTTCTCTATATATTATTGTGACAATTCATCTTTATATTCACTTAATATTTTCAACACATTGTCACTACTTCTTTCTACATTAATTTTATTCTTAATATCCGTACAATTTTTCATTCCCTTTATATACCAGCTAATATGCTTTCTCATTTCTCTTACAGCTCTATCTTCTCCATAATAATGAATTGCAAGCTTTAAGTGCCTAATACACATATCTATCTTTGCTTCATTACTTGGGAAAGTAACTGTTTCATTATTCAAAATCTGATTTATCTGTTTGAATATCCAGGGATTACCCATTGATCCCCTAGCAACCATTATCCCATCACAATCTGTAGATTGAGCTAACTGCAAAGCATTTTCTGCAGAAAAAACGTCACCATTTCCTATAACTGGTATGGATACACTTTCTTTTACTTTTTTAATTATATCCCAGTCTGCTTTTCCTTCATACATTTGAGCTCTTGTTCTTCCATGCAAAGTTATAGCATCTGCTCCTGCCTGTTCCATTTCCTTTGCAAAATCTATAGCATTTATATGTAATTCATCAAATCCTTTTCTAAACTTTACAGTTACAGGCTTTTTAGATACTTTCTTCATCTCTTTTACTATTTCAGCTGCCAGCTTAGGACTTTTCATAAGTGCAGATCCTTCACCATTTCTAACTATTTTAGGAGCAGGACATCCCATATTAATGTCCACTAAACATATATCACTATTTATATTAAAGCTCTCACAAGCCTTTGCCATAATCGCAGGATCATTTCCAAATATCTGAACCGCCACGGGCTTCTCTTCTTCACTTAACCTAAGTAGTTCTTTTGTGTTTTTGCTATCATAATAAAGTGCTTTAGCACTTACCATTTCTGTATATACAAGTCCACATCCCATTTCCTTGCATAACCCTCTAAATGCAATATCAGTTACTCCAGCCATAGGAGCTAAAAACACATTGTTTTTAAATTCTAGATTTCCTATTTTCATAAAATACCTACTCTTTATTTTTTTCGTATATAGTTCTAAGACCTTCCAAAGTTAAAAATGGACTAACTTCATCAATAGTTGTAGATTCTTGGTAAATTAGTCCTGCTAATCCTCCAGTTGCTATAACATAAGGTTCTTCTTCTCCTAATTGCACCATCTCTTCCTTTATCTTAGAGACTATATAATCTACTTGCCCAATATATCCATAAACTATACCTGCTTGCATACTCGAAACAGTATTCTTACATATTACATGAGAAGGCTTTATAAGTTCTATTCTTGGTAGCTTTGCTGCTTTTTCAAATAGTGCATCAGCTGAAATCTTTATTCCTGGGCAAATTGATCCTCCCAAATAATCTCCTTTTTTAGTTACTGCACAGAAGGTTGTTGCTGTACCAAAATCTATTAGTACTAAAGGTCTTTTATATATTTCATGTGCCGCCACTGCATTAACTATTCTATCTGCACCGACAGATTTAGGATTATCATATTTAATATTTATTCCAGTCTTTACCCCTGGCCCTACGACTATTGGGTTTATTTTAAAATATTTTCTTATCATATGCTCTATAGAATACATGATATTTGGAACTACTGAAGATATTATTACCCCTTCTATATCTTTAGGATCTATATTGTTATGTTTGAATAATTCTAACACTTGAATTCCATACTCATCAGATGTTCTTTTAGCATCGGTACCTATTCTGCACTCTAGGATAAGTTCTTTTTCTTTGAAAATACCTAATACAATATTTGTGTTTCCTGCATCTAAAACAAATATCACTATAATACACTCCTTAATAAAATTATAAGAGCAGTATCACACTGCTCTTTATAGTCAAATAACATGGTATACTTATAACAATTTAATTTTAACAACTAGTGATAATTTGTCAAGTAAAACTTAATTTAGAAAAGACCTACTATTGTACCGTCTTCTAATATATCCATCTTATTAGCTGCTGGAACTTTAGGAAGTCCTGGCATAGTCATTACAT
>JAYFRK010000139.1:0-1815 GCA_034925975.1 Clostridium sp. | reverse complement strand
GTATAATCTTAATATATAATCTGTAAATTATTTTACTTATACGAGATTTTATGGAAATACAAAGTAAAAAATAAGTTTATTTTAAGGAAGTATAGAGTATATGTATAGTGGTATATATCTTGGTTTGTTAGTACTTATAATTGGATTAACATATAAACTATGGTGGAGACCTAAAGTTTCTAAAAAAATAATCATTGATAAAATAGCACAAATGGGTGGAGAAGTAATAAGAATTGAACAAGTAAGTATTAGAGAGGAGATCTACAATGTAACATATATGATAGAAGGAAAAGAGCAAAAGAATGTTGTAAAATTTAGTTTTATGAATGAACAATGGTGGAAGTAAATATCATCTAATATTTTATTGAATCTAAAAATTATTATGTATAAAGTAAGGAAACTAAGTTAATTATAAGTTTTATCTAGTTTCCTTACTTTAATTTTTTAAAAACTATACTTTATAATAGTAAGACTCATCAGGTACTCTTGGAAACCCTACGGTTGTCCCTACTGGAAATCCTTCTGGAAATAAATCGATACTATATATAGTTTCAAGTAATAATAGTTGAGAAATTGTAACACGCTTATAATTCCAGTTAGTCATATGAAAATATATAGAATCTCAAATATCAACTAACCTTCTCTTTGCATCATGTTCATTATAACCAATAGCTTGTAAACAAATTGGTACACAAGCCGAAAGAATTCCAGCTGAATAAGCCCCAGTAATTGATATTCCTAGTCCTAACATGTTCATAAATAATCCGCTGGCACTACTACCTTCAAGATTATCAAGTACAAGTTCACGTTGTTTTCTAACTTCTTCTGAAGTTAGAGTGTAATGATAGCAACGTTTAAGTCCTATAGGATATCCATTTGTACTAGGTCAACTGGTTATTACTGGATATAGTTCTGTATATGCTCTAATAAAGCATCCTAAATTTTGATTTAATATTTTTTTATTCTTGTAAGTTTCATCTTTTGGATCCATTTGATTTGTCTTATACTCTATAAAAAAGGTTTTTTTATAAATGCAAACCTATGTTAAAAAATTTCTTTACTTTTTATAAATCAAAAACCAACTTTTCAAAAAGAATGATTAATTTAAACTCCTCCTTTATTTCTCTTTTTTAAATACAAATTCTTTAATATCTTCTACATCTCTTTTAACATCTTCCACGATATTAAATTTATATGTAAGTTTTGATATTATATTTTGATAATTTATTTCTCTCTCCTCCTGTCTAGTGTCTTTTTTTCTTGAGCTTTTAATATATAGAAGATAAGTGCAACACTTAACGCTGCCCAGCAAGTAATTTCCCTAAATAAGATCACATATAGAAATTGTACATTATATTTAGAGACCTTGGATTTATACATCTATAATTCAAAGATTTTTTATTGAGAAATAAAGCTGAATAACTTACGATATTTTATAAACAAAAAAGGAGTTATCTAGTGATAGGTACTAATGATTAGAGCCTATCAGAGAATACTAAAAATATCTGAAAAACTAGATATGCCTAGAATAAAACAAGTTTAAAAGCTAGAAAATAAAGATTTTACTCGAAATAAAAAAATTAATGGGGTAAGCGTGCCCTTTCGTGCTGCTGGCTAAGCCCTTCGGGGATAAAAATTTCAACTAAATTTATAATGGAAATTTTTAAAAATAAAATTGCCCACTTTAACTTGACACAAACGCCGCCTACATAGCTTTTGAAAATTTATAGCTATTATGATATGATATTAATATAGACTTTGGAATTGTTTTACTCATATGGAACTTACTGAATACTTACTTGGAGGAAGTTGTAT
>JAYFRK010000634.1:0-1600 GCA_034925975.1 Clostridium sp. | reverse complement strand
AATTTAGCATTTACATTTCTTACATAAGAGACTGTATTATTGGTTTTATGATTTATCCCTCTTATTATATTTGTATATGGCATTAGCAAATATTACTACCAATAAACTTAAAAATAAAATTCCCATTAATACTATAAATATAGGCTTATACTGCTTTGAAACTTGTGGAAAATTATTTTCTATAGTAACTGCTATTATAAACACACTAAATAGTAGTATTGCTAATATAGTCATAACTAGTAAATAGATACGTTCTTTTTTACTTCCTTTATATTTTAAAGCAATTACTAATGCTGATATCATACATATTACTAGTATGAGTATGATTATTGGAAATGGTATGTTTTCTATACCTATAATTCTAATAATGGTAATTAACGCAAATACTAATATAATTCCTAGAATGTTACTCTTTCTCATAATTTTTTGTTTCACCTACATCCTTAACTATTATTTTAATTGTTGCTTATATGTTGTAATTTTATCTTGGATTAATCTTTTTTCCATATATAATTTTTTACCCCCTCTGAAACTATACCTAATCCAAATCCAATTGCAACTGTCCACCCAACTGGAGTAAATAAACCAATTCCAATTACAGCTGCCGAAACTCCAACATCTAAAGCACTTCTTCCGAAAGCTTCTGACTTGCTATAACCACTATGATAATTATCCCAAACTGATAGACCTGTTAAAGCTACACCAATTGCTCCAATCTTCTCAATACTTCCTATTGCTCTTGCAGAAGATGCTCCTTTTATTGGTATTGCAAATGAATGTCCAGCCCTTCTAACTGCCCTATTTGCCGCAAATGGTATTGCATCAGGAACCTTAGATAAAATTGAGCTAACTCCTCCTTCAACCCCAGTAACTAAAGCACTTCTCGCTACACTTTTACTTTGGTTACCATTAGGTATTATACTTGAATGTGTAGTCTTAGTTTGTACCTGAGTTTGATGCTGTACCCATACCCAATCGTCATATGCTCTTTGTGTTTCATCATCTGCAAATACCATCCTAAATCCTGACGGGTCTTTTCCATTAACACAATTATTTTTACAATACATAAATAAATTATGCCCAAGTAACTCACCTGTTTGGCCAATAATGCCATCAGCATTTATGAAGCGACCCCACTCTGGGTTATAGTAACGACTTTGTAGATAGTACAACCCAGTCTCACTATCATACCTATACCCTCTATATCTATACGGATTCTTAAATCCTACACTATCTTTCATAGTACCATCTATAGATACTAATTTTCCCCAAGAATCATAAGTATAGCTTACTACCTGAGCTCCAGTTTTGTCAAAAAGTCCAATAATATCACCTTGAGCGTTTCTTACATAGTAGTATTCAGTTCCATTTAGATTCATACTTACAAGATTACTGTCATCATCATAGGTATAGTAAATCTTATCAGTACCATTATCCTCAAAGGTTACCTTATCTCCAACAAGGTGATACTTTGTTGTTACTCCATTTATTGTTTTTTCAGTTCTTATGCCATCAACATTATACTTAAAGCTTATATCTTTACTATTTCCTTTTATATCTGCTAGTTGTCTTCCTTGTTCCCAGATAAAGGTGTAGCCAT
>JAYFRK010000097.1:0-1895 GCA_034925975.1 Clostridium sp. | reverse complement strand
TAAAATTATAAAAAAAGTAAAAGAAGAGGAGCTGATTGAAGAATTGATTAATGAAATAAATAACATTTAGGCTATGATTTTTTCATAGCCTATTTCTTTAATTGGTGTATAACAACCAAGATATACTTAGGAGGGGCTTTAATGAATATAAGTTTAGCTCAAATTCTAAAAAATGAAATTGATTCTAATAGTGAGTTTTTTGAACAGGATATAGAAATATTAAGGGTTCAATATTTAACTAAGAGTAATAGACTAAAAGTAATATTAAAATCTATTAATGAATTAAACAGTGAAATTAAGCAAAACATAAAAAATTTAATTTTAAGAAAACTTAATTGTTTTGAAAATATCGATATAGTTTGCTACAGAGATGCTTCTAACGTAACCTTAGAAGAAGTTATTCAGGAATATTGGGTTGATGTAGTAGAAAATATCTCAATAAATATACCTTTGTGTAAGCAATTATTAGCTACCGCTAATAGAAAAGTAGTTAATAATAATCTACGGATAGATTTAGGTGATGAATTTACATGTAGATTACTTAAAAATAAAAAAATTGATAAAATAATCAGAGATACCATTAAGGATATGTTCGAAATTAAATGTGTAGTGGCAGTTAATTATGATTCAGAATTTCAACAAGATAATTATTTTGAACTTAAAGATAGTGAAGAAAAAGCTATAATAAAATCTGTATTGGAAGGCAAAGTAATTAATGAATATAAAGCTGAGGCTAAACCAGTTCCAAAAGTAAAAAATAATAATGCATACGAAAAAGATTATACTTCAAAAAAATACGCCAAAAATCCTAATGCCATTTTTGGAAGAGATGCTTCCGGTGAAGTTGTAGATATATGTTCTATAAATGAAACTTCAGGAATGGTTACTATTTGTGGAGATATTTTTAAAGTTAATGTAATTGAAACTAAGTCAGGAAGGAAAATAATATCAGTTTATATAACTGATTACACTAGTTCTATAACGGTTAAATGTTTTCCAAAACCAAAAGAAACTGATGAATTATTAGATGAACTTAAGGTTGGATTACACTGTAAAATTAGAGGAGAAGCTGTTCACGATTCTTTCGCTAGAGAAGTAGTGGTAATGTGCCGAGATATAGTGAAAACTACAATTATTGAAAAGATGGATACTTGTGAGGAAAAAAGAATTGAGTTGCATCTACATACTCAAATGAGTGCTATGGATGGAATGTCATCAGCTTCATCACTTATTGCAAGAGCAGCTAAATGGGGGCATCCAGCTATTGCCATTACTGATCACGGGGTAGCTCAAGCATTTCCAGAAGCTATGGATGCAGCTAAAAAGCATAAGATAAAAGTAATATATGGTATTGAAGCATATCTTGTAAATGATGGGGTACCTATTGCTACAAATATAACAAGTGAAACAATTAATGATACTTATGTAGTTTTTGACATTGAAACTACTGGATTTTCCAGCAGCTACGATAAGATAATAGAAATTGGAGCTGTAAAAATACAAAATGGTTTAATTATTGATAGTTTTAGCTCTTTTATCAATCCAGAGGTAAAAATACCATATCGCATAACCGAACTTACAGGAATTACAAATGATATGGTTAATGATGCTTATACAATTGATAAGGTGCTCCCTGAATTTATAGAATTTATAAATGGGAGTGTTCTAGTAGCTCACAATGCTAACTTTGATACTTCTTTTATTAGAAAAAATTGCAATAGACTTAATATAAAATTTAGTTACCCAGTAATGGATACTATCCCATTAGCCAAATATTTATTCCCAGAACTAAATAAATATAAATTAAACATTGTAGCAAAACATTTAGGAATTTCTCTTGAAAATCATCATAGGGCTGTAGATGATGCTAAAGCTACAGCTGAAATATTACTTAA
>JAYFRK010000321.1:0-11803 GCA_034925975.1 Clostridium sp. | reverse complement strand
TACAGACTCTGCCGTAAGACTTACTCATATACCTACTGGAATAGTTGTTTCATGTCAAGATGAAAAGTCACAGCTTAAGAATAAAGAAAAGGCATTTAAAGTATTAAAGGCAAGACTTTATGAAAAGGCTGAATCAGAAAGAACAGCGGCTATTTCAGCAGATAGAAAGAGCCAAGTTGGTTCAGGTGACAGAAGTGAGAGAATAAGAACTTATAATTATCCTCAAGGAAGAGTTTCAGAGCATAGAATAGGGCTTACTTTATACAAACTAGATGCTTTCTTAGATGGAGATATGGAAGAAGTTATAGATGCATTAATTACAGCAGAACAAGCTGAAAAAATGAAAGCTATGGGAAATAACTAATAATTTTTTATAGAATTATAGAGGTGGACTATATGAATATAAATAAAGCCATTAGGAAGCAGAAAAAAGCTTTAAAAAGGTTTATGCTATCTATGGGCTTTATTTTTTTAATTCTTCCATTAGTTGTGTATTTTACCAAAATTTTTTCTGCATTCTTTTTAACTTATCTGGGCATAATCGAAATTTTAATAGTTTTTGTAATAATGATGAGAGCAGATAAAGAAACTTTAAAGTTTGAATATAATAATAAATTGAAAATACAGAACGGCATATTTAAAGACAGATATATAATATTATGCGACAGAGTTATGCTAGTTCATACTTTAAATGAAGGAAAAGATTTAGAAATAATAATGATATTAAAATCTAGGCTTAGAAATAAAAAAATAAGGCCCATAGATTCCAGATTTCTAAAAAAATACAGCTGGTTTAATAAATACTATGATAATTTGAAAAAACAAAATAATTATAAAGAATGCTATTACTTAATAATAAATAAAGGTGGATATTCTAAATATGAATTGTTGGATTTGATATATAGATATAGTGTTAAGGCATACTTTACGGAGAATGCAATAAAAAGAATAAAAGAATATAGAAATTGAAGAATAAACCTCCATTTTGAAAAATAATATAAAGTAGAAATGGGGGAATTATTTTGGATATTAGAGTAATTTTGATAGTAACAGCAGCAAGTATATTTTCGCTAGCTGGAACAATGTTGGGTTCGTCTATAGGAGTAATAATTAGAAAGCCTTCCAACAAAATAATAGGATGTGTTAATGGATTAGCAGCTGGGCTCATGTTATCAATAGTAATGCTGGATTTAATACCTGAATCTATATCAAAAATTAATTTTTTAAACACAATAATATTCTCTGTAATTGGAATACTTATTATTATGCTAATTGATATGTTGAGTAGCAAAAGGAGATTGTTTACTGATGGTAATGTAAAGGCAGCCTTTTTGGCAGCAGTAGGGCTTATGATTCATAATTTCCCAGAAGGTATAATAATGGGAGCAGGATTTTTAGCTGATGCAAGTCTTGGCATTAAAATGAGTCTTTTAATTGCTATACATGACATACCAGAAGGAATGGCTGTATCAGCACCACTTATGGCATCTAGAGTAAAGGTATCTAAAATACTAGGATATGCTTTTATTACTGCCTTGCCAACAGTAGTAGGTGCTTGGATTGGAGTTTACATAGGAAGTATATCTGAAATTGTATTGGGAGAATGCTTAGCTGTTGCATCAGGAATAATGCTTTATGTAATTTTTGGTCAGATGATTCCTGAATCAATAAAGCTTTGGAATGGAAAAATTATAACATTTAGTATATTAATAGGTATGATATTAGGACTTGTAATTACTAATGTATTATAATAAAATACTAAAGAATGATTAATAATTATATGAGTAAAGAAGTGAAAAAGTATGGATACTAAAGTTGTGGTTTTAAATGAAGAAAAACAGAATCTGGAGGCTATAAAGGCTGCAGGTGATGTTATAAGAACAGGAGGACTTGTAGCATTTCCTACGGAAACTGTATATGGACTTGGAGCAAATGCATTAAATCCAGAAGCAGTAAAAAAAATTTTCATTGCCAAAGGGAGACCTCAAGACAATCCTCTTATTGTACATGTATCGGATTTTAATATTGAAGATTTAGTCCAATATATACCGCCTATTGCTAAAAGATTTATGAATAGGTTTTGGCCTGGTCCATTAACATTAATTATGAAGAAGTCAGATAAAGTACCAGAAATAACCAGTGCTGGCCTAGATAGTGTGGGAATTAGGATGCCTTCTAATTATTTAGCAAATAAGTTAATAAAAGAAGCAGGAGTACCTATTGCGGCTCCATCTGCTAATATATCAGGAAAACCTAGCCCTACTAATATAGAAATGTGCATTGAGGATTTAATGGGAAAGGTTGAATACATAATAGGTGGAGAAAGATGTGATGTGGGACTTGAATCTACCATTGTAGATTGTACTGTGGAACCATCATGTATACTAAGGCCAGGTGGAATTACAGTTGAAATGTTAAAAGAAATAGAACCTGATATATATATAGATCCTTCTATTATGAAAAAGGTAGAAAAGGATTTTAAACCAAAGGCCCCAGGAATGAAATATAGACATTATGCACCAAAGGCACCTGTAAAAATTATATCTGGTGATTTAGAAAAAACTATTGCAAAAATCAACGAAATAGTGCAAAATTATATAGACGATGGCAAGAAAGTTGGAATTATGGCAAGCGATGAAACAATAGAGAGATATTCTAATGCCATAGTGAAATCTCTGGGAAGTAGAAATAATTTAAGTACTGTTGCTAAAAACTTATTTAAAACTTTAAGAGAATTTGATAATTGTGATGTTGATGTAATATTATCAGAAGCCTTTGAAGAAAAAGGTGTTGGTATTGCAGTAATGAATAGACTAAAAAAAGCTGCAGGATTTGATATTATAGATGTTGATAAATAATTTAATTAGAGTTGAAGATATATGTAATTAAAATATTAATAAAAAGGAGGAGCAGTATGAAGGTTTTGTTTGTTTGCACAGGAAATACATGCAGAAGTTGCATGGCGGAAGCTATTTTCAATCAATTATCTGATATGGAAAACATTAAAGCTTACTCAGCTGGGATTTCTGTAGTTTCAGGAAGTAAAACATCTAAAAATACTGCAACTCTTATAAAGTCTAATTTTAATTTAGATATTAGTGAAAGAAATGCTGTCCAATTAACAGAAGAAATGATTAAGGAAAGTGATTTAGTATTAACTATGACAGCTTATATGAGAGATGTATTATCTCAAAAATTTTTTCAAGAAAAAAATAAAATATATACTCTAAATGAATTCATAGGCCTTAGCGATGATATAGTTGATCCATATGGAGGAAACATTAATATATATGAGGAAACTTTTTATATGCTAAATAGAGGCATAGAATTGTTACTTGATAAAATAAAGGAAGATAGTGGTAAATTGTACTAGTATCTTCTTTTTTTGCAATAAATTATAATAAACATACAAAATTAGGAGGAATTTTTATGAAGATAGCAATAGGATCTGATCATGGTGGCTTCAGATTAAAGAATGAAATAATTGAGCATCTAGAACAAAAAGGTATAGAAGTTAAAGATTTCGGAACTGACACTGACAGCTCTTGTGACTATCCAGACTTCGGGGTTAAAGTTGCAGAAGAGGTTGTAGCAAAGAATTTTGATTTTGGTATAGTTATCTGTGGAACAGGAATTGGAATAAGCATATCTGCAAATAAAGTTCCTGGAGCAAGAGCTGCACTATGTCACGACACTTTTAGTGCACATGCTACCCGTGAACATAATAATTCAAATATATTAGCTATGGGAGAAAGAATTATAGGAGTAGGTCTTGCTCTTGATATAGTAGATACTTTCTTAGGAGCAGAGTTTCAAGGTGGGAGACACGCAACAAGAGTTGATAAAATTACAGAAATAGAAAAAAAATATTGTAAATAAACAAATAGGGAGGAATTTTCAATGAGTAAAGTAACACAAATTGCACATCCGTTAATACTACATAAATTATCTATTATAAGAAACAAGGAAACTGGGTCTAAAGACTTTAGAGAGCTTGTAGAAGAAGTAGCTATGTTGATGGCTTATGAAGTTACTCGTGATTTACCGCTTCAAGAAGTAGAAATAGAAACACCTATATGTAAAACAAAATGTAAAATGCTTGCTGGTAAAAAAGTAGCTATAGTACCTATATTAAGAGCAGGTCTTGGAATGGTAGATGGAATGTTGAAACTTATACCTGCAGCTAAAGTTGGACATATTGGATTATATAGAAATGAAGAAACATTAAAGCCAGTAGAATATTTCTGCAAACTACCTCAAGATATAAGTGAAAGAGATATTATAGTTACGGATCCAATGCTTGCTACAGGTGGATCTGCTATAGATGCAATACACGCTCTTAAAAAGAGAGGTGCTCAAAGTATAAGATTAATGTGCCTTATATCATCTCCAGAAGGTGTTAAAGCTGTTATGGATGAACATCCGGATGTAGATATATATGTTGCTGATATAGATGAAAGATTAAATGAACAAGGATACATAGTTCCGGGACTTGGAGATGCAGGAGATAGACTTTTTGGAACTAAATAATTCTATCTATAAGAAAAATTAATTATTTGTAAACTTATAAGGGTTAAATTACATCTGTTTTGTAATTTAGCCCTATATTTTTATAACTATCAACTGACATTATGTTCCATAAAACTTAAACTTATTTGTTAATACTTTTAATTCTTTGATTTATAGTATAGAATATTATAGTGTAGAATTATCTGTATTTTTTCATAATGAGAGAGGTATTGGAATGGATAGAATAGATAAACATAATTATTATTTAGATATTTGCGAGACTATATTAGAAAGAGGTACCTGCTTAAGAAGAAACTTTGGAGCTATAATTGTTAAAAATGATGAAATTATGTCTTCAGGCTATACAGGTGCTCCTAGAGGAAGAAAGAATTGTTCTGATATAGGTTACTGTAGAAGAGAAGAACTAAAGGTAGAAAGAGGCACAAGATATGAACTTTGCAGATCAGTTCATGCAGAACAAAATGCAATTATATCTTCAAGAAGGCAGGACATGATAGGGTCAATTCTTTATCTAGTTGGAAAGGAAGTTGATAATGGAGAATTAGTCCATAATGCAGCACCTTGTTCCCTATGTAAAAGATTTATAATAAATTCAGGAATAAATAAGGTAGTAATTAGAGACACAAAGAAAGATTTTAGGATTATAGATGTACAACAATGGATAGATAATGATGATTCTCTAGAAGGGGATGGATCATATTAATAAAGGAAGGTTATAATTAAACTATGGATAGTATAAAGGTTTTAACATTAATTTCTGTAATTATATCATTTGCATTAACACCTTTAGTAAAGAAATTTGCCTTTCGAATTAAGGCCTTAGATATACCTAAAGATACAAGAAAAATACATAAAGAGCCTATTCCATTACTTGGAGGAGTAGCTATATATTTATCATTTTTAATTACAATGATTTTAAAAGATGGCCCATTAACAAAATCACAAATTGGAATATTAATTGGAGCTACTATAATTGTAATTGGTGGACTAATTGATGATTTGAAAGATTTAAAGCCCTGGCAAAAGCTTGCTTTTCAAGTAAGTGCTGCTGGAACTCTTGTGCTATTTGGTGTACAGATAATTCGAATTACGAATCCATTACCTATAGGTAGATTATATTTAGATTTAGGATATTTAATGATACCATTAACAATATTTTGGGTAGTAGGAATTACTAATGCTTTAAATTTGATAGACGGAGTAGATGGACTTGCTGCAGGAGTATCATTTATATGTTCAGTAACTATTTTTATTATAGCAGTTTTGAATGGTAGAAGAGAAGCGGCTATGTTAACTGCAATTTTAAGTGGATCTATATTTGGTTTTTTGCCATATAATTTTAATCCTGCTTCTATATTTATGGGAGATACAGGAGCTCAACTATTGGGATTTTTATTAGCTGCCATATCATTAGAAGGAACTATAAAATCAGCTACAGCATTTGCTATAGCAGTACCGGTATTGGCTTTTGGGTTACCTATATATGATACCCTATTTGCTATGATAAGGAGAAAAGTAAATGGAAAACCAATAATGCAAGCAGACAGGGGGCATTTGCATCATAGATTACTAGATATGGGATTAAATCAAAGGCAAGTTGTGTTAATCATGTATCTTATTAGTGCTGTTTTAGGAGGAATTTCTATAATAGCTATGCAAGTTAGCACACCAAGGTCATATTTTTTACTAACAATTGTTATACTAATAATTGGATTGGCAGCTTGGAAGTGCGGGTTTTTTAAGCACAAAGAATAGAGGATTTGGGAGTGAAGATGTGGAAAAGATAAAAGTTATGAATGTTTTTGGTACTAGGCCAGAAGCTATAAAAATGGCTCCTCTTATAAAGGAGTTAGAAAGAAACAATCAAATAGACTCTAAAGTATGTGTTACAGCTCAGCATAGAGAAATGCTAGATCAAGTTTTAGAATTATTTAATATAAAACCAGATTATGATCTAAATATAATGAAATCAAAACAAAGTTTAAGCAGCATAACTACAAGTGTCTTAACTAGCTTAGAAGAAATATTTGCAAAAGAAGTTCCAGATGTAGTCTTAGTTCATGGAGATACTACTACTACATTTGCTGCATCCCTTGCAGCATTTTATAATAAAATAAAAGTTGGGCATGTAGAAGCAGGTTTAAGAAGTTATGATAAATATTTTCCATTTCCAGAGGAGATGAATAGAAGACTCACTGGAACTTTAGCAGATTTACATTTTGCACCTACTGTTAGAAGTAAGGACAATTTGCTTAAAGAAGGAATAAGTGAAGATAAAATATTTATAACTGGCAACACAGTAATAGATGCTATGAATTATACTGTAGAAGAAAATTATGTTTTTAATAACGATAAATTAAATAGCATTGACTATAATAAGAAAATAATAATGGTTACTGCTCATAGAAGAGAAACTTGGGGAGAAGGCATAGAGAATATATGCAAATCAATACTTGAGATAAAAAAAGAGAACGAAGATGTGGAAATAATTTATCTTGTTCACTTAAATCCTATTGTAAAGGATACTGTTCTTAGATACCTAGATGGAGTAGAAGGAATACATCTACTACCTCCGCTAGATACTAAAGAAACACATAATTTGATGAAAAAATGTTATTTTATTATGACTGATTCTGGGGGAATACAAGAGGAAGCTCCTCACCTTGGAAAGCCTGTTTTGGTACTTAGGGATGTTACTGAAAGAGTTGAAGCTGTTGAGGCAGGCACAGTAAAAATGGTGGGAACAAATAAACAAAACATAATAAGAGATGCTAATATTTTATTGAATTCTGAGAAAGACTATTATAGTATGAGTAAGGCAATCAATCCTTATGGAGACGGTAAGGCTTCTATTAGAATTGTTGAAAATATTATAAAGTTTTTTAAATCGGAATAAAGGCTATAACCTTTGTTTTTAGTATATTTCAACATGGAAGCTAATTTGTGCTTGCTCTACTAAGCTATAGTTTAGGAGGAAACCTTAATGAAAGAAGTGGTAATAGCAAGTGCAGTTAGAACCCCAATTGGAAAATATGGTGGAACATTAAAGGATATCGCAGCATCAGAACTTGGTTCAATAGCTATAAAAGAAGCATTAAATAGAGCTAAAGTACCATCGGATCAAGTTGATGAAATCCTCATGGGTCATGTGCTTCAAGGAGGGCATGGACAAAACACAGCTAGGCAAGCTGCTATAGGAGCAGGCATTCCAGTAGAAATTCCATCCATGGCAATTAATAAACTTTGTGGGTCTGGACTTAGAACAGTAAGCATGGCTTCACAATTTATACAATTGGGAGACGCAGATATTATAGTTGCTGGTGGAATGGAGAATATGTCATCTACTCCATATTTAGTACAAAACGCTAGATGGGGTGTAAGGATGGGAGATACTAAATTTGTTGATGCAATGATACATGATGGTTTAATGGATGCGTTTAACTACTATCATATGGGAGTTACTGCAGAAAATATAGCTGAGCAATGGAACATATCAAGAGAAGAACAAGATGAGTTCGCACTAAGATCACAAAATTTAGCTGAAAAGGCGATTAAAGAAAAAAAATTTAAAGATGAGATTGTTCCAGTAATAATTAAAACTAAAAAGGGAGAAATAGTATTTGATACTGATGAATATCCTAAGTTTGGAACAACTAAAGAATCATTAACAAAATTAAAGCCAGCATTTAAAAAGGATGGAACCGTAACAGCAGGAAATGCCTCGGGATTAAATGATGGTGCAGCCGCACTAGTAATAATGAGTGGTGAAAAGGCAAAAGAACTAGGAGTAACTCCATTAGCTAAGATAATATCCTATGGTTCAAAAGGAGTGGATCCATCTGTAATGGGATATGGACCAGTGGGGGCAACTGAGGTTGCATTTAAACGGATAGGAATGAGCATAGATGATATAGATTTAATAGAGGCTAATGAAGCTTTTGCAGCTCAAAGTATAGCAGTAGCAAGAGATTTGAGTTTTGATATGAATAAAGTTAATGTAAATGGCGGAGCAATAGCACTAGGGCATCCTATTGGATGTTCAGGTGCAAGAATACTCGTTACATTGCTATATGAGATGCAGAAGAGGAACTCAAAAATAGGATTGGCAACTCTTTGTATAGGTGGAGGAATGGGTACATCTATCATTGTCGAAAGATAGTATAAATTTTTATAATCATTTAGTATAATACAAATTTAAATTTTAATAAAAAAAGGTGCTTTAAAGGCGCTTTTTTTTTATATTAAATATTAAAAAAATTAAGAAAAATTAGAATTCGATTGTTAAAAATGATACTTAGTTAAGAAAAATTTTATATATAGAATACACACTATGTTTAAATGTTGTAACTGATTTTTAAAATTCTTTTATAGCTCTTATTTAAAGAATTTATAGTACTTATAATTAATTTGAATGCCTATAAATCTAGACTTGATTTATATTAAGCATAAGATTAAAGCTAATGTAAAAGGTAAAATAATGTATATAAACCTTGTAATAGTGTTAAAAAATTAACAAAAAATCGAGATTTAGATATTGAATTAAAATAATATGAATAGTATAATCAAAATATCGGCAATAAAATGCCAATTAAGCAATATCAAATTTTGGGTATATGGGAGGTTAATGCAATGAAAGATGTAGTTATCGCAAGTGCAGTAAGAACACCTATAGGAAGTTATGGCGGAGCTTTAAAGGATGTTCCAGCAGCTGATTTAGGAGCATTAGTAATTAAAGAAGCATTAGTAAGAGCTGGAGTTAAGCCAGAACAAGTAGAAGAAGTAATAATGGGACATGTATTACAAGCTGGTCAAGGACAAAATCCAGCTAGACAAGCTTTAATAAAAGCTGGTCTTCCAAATGAAACTCCTTGTTTTACACTTAATAAGGTTTGTGGTTCAGGGTTAAGAGTTGTATCTTTAGCAGCACAAATGATAAAAGCAGGAGATGCAGATATCATAGTTGCTGGAGGTATGGAAAATATGTCAGCAACTCCTTACGTAGTACCAAATGCTAGATGGGGACAAAGAATGGGAGATGGCAAATTAGTTGATACAATGATTAAAGATGGTCTTTGGGATGCATTTAATCAATATCACATGGGAATAACAGCTGAAAACGTAGCTGAACAATGGAACATAACAAGAGAAGAACAAGATGCTTTAGCATTAAGATCTCAAACTTTAGCTGAAAAAGCAATTAAAGAAGGAAAATTCAAAGATGAAATAGTTCCAGTAGTAATAAAAACTAGAAAAGGCGAAGTTGTAGTTGATACAGATGAATATCCAAAGTTTGGAACAACTGCAGAAAGCTTAGCTAAATTAAAACCAGCATTTAAGAAAGATGGAACAGTTACAGCAGGAAATGCTTCAGGTATAAATGATGGAGCAGCAGCATTTGTTATAATGAGTGCTGAAAAAGCTGAAGAATTAGGAATAAAACCATTAGCTAAAATAGTTTCTTATGGCTCTAAAGGTGTAGATCCAAGTATAATGGGAGTTGGACCAATAGGAGCAACAAGAAAAACTCTTGAAGCTGCTGGCTTAACTATAGATGATATAGATTTAATTGAAGCTAATGAAGCGTTTGCAGCTCAAAGTTTAGCAGTAGGTAGAGATTTAAAATTCAATATGGATAAAGTAAACGTAAACGGTGGAGCTATTGCGTTAGGACATCCAATTGGAGCATCAGGTGCGAGAATAATTGTTTCATTATTACACGAAATGCAAAAGAGAGATGCTAAGAGAGGTTTAGCAACACTTTGCATAGGTGGAGGAATGGGAACAACTCTTATAGTTGAAAGATAATAAGTACTTATAATAAAGAAAGAGGAAAATTTATTTTCCTCTTTTTTTTATTTTATTAATATTTTTTAATGAAATATATTTAAAATATTGAATAATAAAGCAAGAGTTACTTCAAACTATATTAAGTGTATTTAAAAATAATTTAAAAAAAATTATGTTAGTATAAAGGAAATACCGCTAGTTTATTAGTATGTACAGGGTTAGTACAAATTGATAGAATATTCACTATATTGTGAATAATGTCGAAAAGATATTAAAATGACGTAATTCGCTATATTTATGCAAGAAATTTGAAATTGAACAAAAAATAGAAAAAGTCGTGAATAATGAGTCAAAATAGCTATATTTAGATGTATATTAGATGTTATAAGAAAAATTAAGATTTGAATAAGAATCTAGTAAAGATATAATAAAGTTTATTACATTATAATATTATGTTATAAATTTGGGAGGGCAGATGAAAAATAATTATGAATTCTATCAAATGTTAAGGACAACTAGGTATTTTGATATTATCTTTGGACTTGCTTTAGGAATAGCGGTTTATTTGCTAAAAAGTGAATACTTAGTTCCATGTTTGCTAGGATTCGGAATTGCAGTTATTAGTTTCTATATTAATGGGTTTACGGTAAATTATGTAGTTGGTAAAGAAAAAACTAAAAATGAAGGTTTAATAATTTTAAGTTTTATAGCAAGAATAATAATTATAAGCGCTATAGGACTGGTTCTATTTACGTATAATAAGTTTAATGTAATAGCTTATATTATGGGTTATACTTTTAGATTTATTTCTTTAGTGTCATATGGGTTAATGATAAAAAAGAAATAATAATGAAAGGAGGAGAGAAATGGAATTTAGTATAAAACCTGAACTTACTGAAGTAATTATAGTGCAATGGGTGATAATAATATTATTAGCAATTTTAGCAATTTTATTAACTAAAAATTTGAAAAAGGTTCCAGATAAAAAGCAAAGTACAGTAGAAGTTATAGTAGATTTTATAAATAATATAGTAGAAGATACTATGGGGCCAAATACGAGAAGATTTGTTCCTTATATAGGTACGTTAGGAATATTTTTATTATTTATGAATTTAACAGGTTTGATTGGTATAGAGCCACCAACAAAAGATTATAGTGTAGCATTGGCTTTAGCTGTAATAACATTTTTAGTAATTCAGGTATATGCTATCAAAAAAAATGGATTACTAAAATATTTTAAGGGATATACAGAACCAGTAGGGGTATTATTGCCCATAAATGTAATGGAAAGGATCATGTTACCTGTATCTTTAAGTTTAAGATTATTTGGAAACATGATGGCAGCTACTATTATTATGGGACTTATATACAAGGGACTTAGTAAGTCGTTATTAGGCTTCCCACAGTTAGTAATTCCAGTACCATTACACTTTTACTTTGATGTGTTTGATGGAGCAATTCAAATGACTATATTTGTAATGTTAAC
>JAYFRK010000366.1:0-1910 GCA_034925975.1 Clostridium sp. | reverse complement strand
CTTACACATAACTTAATTAAATTATATTACAATTAACATTTAATTTCAATATATTATTTTAAAATTTTTTTAAATTTATTAGTTACTTTTATAACATAATTATTTAGAAACCGCAATTAAGTATATACTAAATCCTTTTTTAATAAGAAATACTGTATCATATATGTAAAAAATACGTACTATTAGCCTTGTTTTTTACTTTATATTAATTATGAACATTAAGTTAAAAGATAAAAGCTGAAAGATTATTATGTAAGATATTACACATATTAATCTTTCAGCTAAATAGATAATTATATTACAAACACATTTAATTTTAAGGCTTTGTTTTAAATGAATATTGATTTTTACATTCATTTAAAACTCTCCTTTAGTATATTAAGGTTATTTTAATAATCTATTTTTTCCTTTAGTTCTACAAAATATGAATTTTTTAAATGCTTAATATCTATACTACTATTAAGTTTATTGCCATAATACTCCACATTGTAACTGCATAGATTTTTTCTTCTTTGAAAATAGTTTGAAGTAATCGAAAGAGACTGTATACTTGGTATTTTTACTACTACAATCTTTTTATAAAATCCTCCAAAAGCACCTACAAATATATTATCATCAAAACCCATAGAAGTATTTTTAAAATTTATATATCCACTTAATACTACCAATGGTAATATTAAAAAACTTAAATACCCCTTTGAAAATATCTTAGTTAAAACTAAACAAAATGCTATAGCAATTGTTATTGGTATAAATAAGAACTTACTTATAGCTTCTTTCGGTGGCTTAAACATATCACACTCATATCTAAATTCAGGGGCTAACCCGTATATTAGCTTCCTTACAAGTTCTATATTTGCTGTAGGATATAATATAGCTTCTTCTTTTTCTTCATTTCCATATCCAATAGTAGTTACTTCAACGTTATATAAATTAAATTTTTGTTTTATAAAATTTTGTTTAAGTTTTATTGCGTGTATATTCTTTGTAGGCAAAGAGTAGGCTTTTTTATTTATTAATCCATACTCAATTTTTATATTTTCACCTTGTTTATACACTTTAAATCCATAGAGTTTTATTATATTTGATGCTATAGAAAATATTATAGATACAATCCAAAAAAAAGTTATAAGTTGCAAAATACTTATAATTATAAGTGACATTGATTTACTTGATAATTCACTTATATTAAAATACTTATCTAGAGTTTCTGATACTTTTATTCCAAAAACGTCTAAAATATCATCTAAAAAAGTAAATGCAGAAAAAATCACTCCAAGCCCAAAGACAAAATTATTTTTTGTTATAGCATCAATTAAAAGTTCTTTTAAGGATACTTCAAATATGTTTTTCTTGTCTTCATAGTAATCCCCTATTTTTCTTTTTTCTGGTGCTCCTACTTCTGTATCAGCACTTAATATTATATCTCTTACTTTAAAAGCTGCTTCTTTAGCTAAAACAATATCTATTTCAGTGGAATTTGACTGAATACTTCCACTATCTATCTTTAATCTAAATGTATTAAAAAATTTTTGAACTATACTCTGCCCAAGATCTACAGTAGTAATCTTATCTATAGAAAGCTTTAATACATTCTTTTTTAATATTCCAGTTTCATAAACTAAAATATCATCACTTATATAAAATAGAGTTTTATGCCACTTTATAAAAGCTAATATAATAATTATTAAAATCATACCTGCTATAGCTATTACTCCTTTTAAATGAAGTTTAACTAAAAGTATAACAATTAAAAAAGTCATCTCTTTTACCATCTTAAATATACTAACAAGTACTGAAGAAATGTGATTTTTTTGAGCCTTATCCATAACATCATCCCTTTAACTGCATATTTTCTTCTTCATTTATAAGCTTCTCCTTTATCCTCTCATTTACTTTTATGTGAACCT
>JAYFRK010000287.1:0-2740 GCA_034925975.1 Clostridium sp. | reverse complement strand
GAAGTAAATAGAAGAGATAGTATAATAATAAGAACCATAGCTATAATTCTTGCACTTATATTAGTAGGAATTTTTATACTAAGCTTAGGTATAAATCCTCTTAAGGTTTATACTTCAATGGTTGAAGGGGCTTTTGGCTCTGATATTAAGATAAAGAAGACTATAATAAAAGCTATTCCTCTTTTAATAACTTCACTAGGTGTATCTGTAGCGTTTAAAATGCAGTTCTGGAACATAGGTGGGGAAGGTCAAATACTTATGGGAGCCTTTTCAGCTGCATTTGTTGCTTTGAAGTTCTCTGGTATTCCTAAGCCAGTATTATTGCTGCTAATGGCTGTAGCTGGAATAATAGGTGGAGGTATTTGGGCTTTTATACCTGCCTTATTTAAATCTAAGTGGGGAACTAATGAAACCATTGTTACCTTGATGATGAACTACATTGCTCTAAGTTGGATTACCTATCTTCAATACGATCTTTGGAAGGATCCGAAAGCTTTAGGTTTCCCTAAAATACCTAACTTTTCTGATAATGCTATACTTCCAAAAGTTTTAGGGATCCACATGGGATGGATAATTGCAGTAATATTGGTTTTGGTAATATATGTATTCATGAATTACACTAAAAAAGGCTATGAAATAAGTGTACTTGGAGAAAGCGAAAGAACAGCACAATATGCAGGTATTAATATTAAAAATACAATAATAAGTGCAGTATTTTTAAGCGGAGGATTGTGCGGACTTACGGGTATGATTCAAGCTTCTGCTATTGGAAATACATTATCTGTAGAAGTAGCTGGAGGAGTAGGTTATACAGCTATAATCGTAGCTTGGTTAGCCTCTTTAAGTGCACCTATAATAATGATAGTATCTGTACTTTTTGCTGGTTTACTTCAAGGTGGAGCGTATATTCAAACAGCTTTTGGAATACCTGATGCAGCAGCGCTTGTACTACAAGGTACTATATTATTCTTTGTGTTAGGTAGCGAGTTCTTTGTTAAATACAAAGTATTAGTAAGAGATAAAAAAGATGAAAATAAAAAAGATGGAAATAAAAAAGCTATAAAGGGGGCTGAGCAATGGGTGCAATAACAGTATTCTTAAGTGCGGCAGTAGTTGCTGGAACTCCACTATTATTTGCTACATTAGGTGAAATACTTACAGAAAAAGTAGGAAATTTAAACCTTGGTGTAGAAGGTATGATGCTTATGGGAGCTGTTGTTGGGTTTACTGTAGGATTAAAAACAGGAAATCCAATATTATCAATAATTGCTTCAGCTCTAGCTGGAACTTTTGGTGCCTTAATATATGCTTTTCTAACTATAAGTCTTAGAGCTAATCAAGTTGTCTCAGGACTTACTTTAAGTATTTTTGGTACTGGATTTTCAAGTTTATTTGGTAAAGGGTTAGGGTTAATAGGACAAAAAACTCCAGATACAGTAAAAAGCTTTTTTAATATTTATCCTATACCTGGATTAAGTAAGATACCGGTTTTAGGTAAAGTATTTTTTCAACATGATCCATTTGTTTACCTTGGATATATACTAGCTATAATATTGGGAATATATATTTATAATACAAACAAGGGATTAAATTTAAGATCTGTTGGAGAAAATCCAGCCTGTGCAGATGCTGCCAGTATAAATGTAACTTTATATAAGTACATAAATGTACTTATTGGAGGAGGACTATGTGGACTTGGTGGTGGATACTTATCTTTAGTTTATATACCGGCTTGGCAGGAAAACGTAACTGCAGGAAGAGGATGGATAGCGGTAGCACTTGTAATATTTGCAGCGTGGAATCCATATAAAGCTATATTAGGATCGTATTTATTTGGAGGACTAGGCATAGTAGCTTTTAGATTTGAAGCTTTAACAGCTCATGTATCTCAATATTTAATTGATATGTTACCTTATCTTGTTACTATAACTGTATTAGTTTTAGTTTCCATGAAGAAAAGTAAAAAGAATGCCCCGCCTCAAGGGCTTGGAAATGCATACTTTAGAGAAGAAAGATAGATGTTATATAAGTAAAGTGCCACAAAATAGCGGCATGTAAGATTACTTGGCTAACGCATATATGCTAGCCAGTAATCTTACATGCCTTAATTAGTTGCAATTAAAAGGCACTATAGTAAATATTATGAGGACTTCAAAAAGCAAAATGATAATTTTGCCTGGCGTAGCCACACTGTAAAGTTGCTAAATATGTATTCAAGAGTACAACCTAAAGAATTACTGTTAATAAATGCGTTAGCATGTAGATATTTTCCGAAACACTATACAAACAAAGTGTCCTATGAAATAATTTATCTTTTATTAGATGACTAGAAATTTCTTTTAATTTGCTCGCTTTAAACTAACATTTCAATTGATTGCAATTATTCCTTTAATAGTAATATGTGCTGAATAATAACTTTATATGTATTAATTAGTTTCAATCAACATATGCTGTAGTAAATACTAATACAACTACAACAGGCTTCGCCTAAAACCCTGACACCCTCATCGGATTAAGCGCTCTGCGCTTTTCAAGTGAGCCTATTGTATAGTACCTACCATAGTCAATGAATTAGCTATAGTTTAAATATTGATTATTATTACATTTTTTAATATATCTATAGTATAAGTAATAGCTGCCTTGTTTTACTTAATTTAAGGTACTAAAAGTAAGAAGTTATATAATTCATTAAGAGAATTTTGAGCAAGTCTTAGAAGTTCTTAGTTTGTGAATTTAAAAA
>JAYFRK010000489.1:0-3266 GCA_034925975.1 Clostridium sp. | reverse complement strand
GTAAGTAGGGAAAGAGTAGTAAGTTTACTTAAAGAAAAGGATATCTATGTATCAATACCAACATCAGATTCCACTTCAGTTACATTGCTAGAAGCTATGGCTTCCGGTATTTTCCCAGTTGTGTCTGACTTGCCTGCTAATAGGGAATGGATTAAAGATAGGTATAATGGATATATATTGAAAAACATATCAGTAGATGAACTATATGAAGCCATGAAAAATACTTTAAACAATTTAGATTTAGTAAATGAAACCGTAATTATTAACAACAAAATCATAAGTGAAAGAGCTATATGGCAAGATAATATGGGAAGAGTACGAGATGAATATTTAAATTTATTAAAATAAGATTATTGGCTTGGAATTAAAATCAACTTGCAAAACAAATACTAAAAGCTTATAATAACTGAGTATTTAATTAGTAAAAATTAAAAGTTAATTGTTTTAATAAAAAATTGGAAAAGCTAAAGATGAGTAGTTGTTAAATACAAAATGATGGGGGAAAAAGATGAGTATTACCACGAATATGAAGAATGAAATTTATGATGAATTTGCTGATTACCTTAGATATTTACTGAAATATAAAAAAATTATTATACCTATATATTTATTGGTAGAGATAGTTATCTTTATGCAAATTGGAAGAAGCAATACCTTTATGATGCTAAGCTCATTATTTATCAGTTTATTTATACTTTGCTCAGTGTTCTTAATGTTTAAAGATTTTAGAACTACTCTAAGAATATTCGCTATATCAATACCTTTGATACCTATAATTCAATATTTATTATTTAGGTTAAATATGGAGTGGCTTGGTGGATTTATATATGTTTTCTATTTTGTAATTTTTCTATTAAATAGTTTTAGAGAATTAAAAAGTGGAAATATAAATTTTAGAGTTTTTAAGAAAAATAAGAGCTATCTTTTGGTAGGTATTATATATTTAATACTTACTATTTTAGGAATTTTATCTGTAGCTAATAGTAGATATAAGCTTGAAGCTTTTAACTTTCTATTCTTAGGATTTATAATAATGATTGTTTTTAGCATTATTATAATCTCATATACAGGTGAAGAAAAAGATTTCATTAACGACATAATATTTTATTTATGTATAGGTGTTGCACTATCAGGTATACCAGATACTCTTATTGCATTTTATACTATATTAACTACTGGTACAAACCAACATTTATATGGAGCACTAGGAAGTAACTTTATGCTTGGGTATACTATAATTGCACTTCCTTTTATAGTGTACAACTCAGTGAACAAGGTAGAAGATAATAAACGTTATTATATGTATAATTTGATGATGTTTATAGAAATTTTTGTATTGGCAACTCAAAGATCTAGAGGTATATTATTGACACTAGTTGTATGTTTCTTATTAATTTTTCTTTTGAATGTAAAAAAGAAATTAAAATATTTACTTATTACAGGAATTGTTTTGATTAGTGTAACTTACAATGTGACCTACAGACCAGAATTTAATGAGTTTAGAGAAGCATTAAAAGAAAATCCAGAAGTAACAGTAAATATATTTTCAAAAAATCAATTTATTAATAATCTGCTACAGCAGACTAAAAATAGAAGACCGATATGGGGAATTACTTTTAACGTTATAGCTGATCATCCATATTACGGCATAGGTCCTGGACACTATAAATATTATTATTTAGAATATGGTGGTTCTGTTGAAAGAAGTTATAAGGATTCACACAATGTAATACTAAATATAGTTGTTGATTTAGGAATACCTTTTGCTACCGTATTTTTTTTAAGTGTTTTTGTATTGTGGTTAAAAGCTTTTATTAAAGGCATAAAAATCAAGGAGACAAAAGAAAAAAAACCTCTATTCCTATGTTGTATAGGAATAATGTGTTTTATGATTTATGGAAATATAACTGGGCAAGCATTTATGACATTTGTTTCTCCTATAAGTATTGTTCCAGCATTTGTATTTACTGTAATTACTACAGCAATGGTATTAAAAACAAGTTAAATTTAGTTCCTTATTTAGGAGTGGTATAATGGAAAAAAATAAAACAGTATCTATAATTATTCCTTGTAGAAATGAAAAAAAGTATATATCACAATGCGTTGATTCTTTTTTAAATCAATCATATCCAAAAGAACACATTGAAATAATAGTAGCAGATGGAATGTCCAATGATGGTACTAGAGAAATACTAGAAGATTATTGTTTGAAATATAGCAATGTTAAAGTTATTGATAATAAAGGATTATCTGCACCAAGAGGTATGAATTTAGGGATTAAATCAAGTAATAGTGATATAATTATAATATTTGGAGCTCATGCATATGCAGATAAGGACTTTGTAAAAAATAATGTAAAATATCTAGAAAATAGTGAAGTAGGGTGTGCTGGCGGACCTATAGAAACAATAAATGATACTAGTATAGGCAAAGCTATATCATTGGCAATGAGTTCTCCTTTTGGAGTTGGAAATGCATTATTTAGATATGCACAAAAAGAAACTTATGTTGACACTGTAGCATTTGGAGCTTATAGAAGAGAAGTATTAGAAAAAGTAGGATATTTTGATGAGGAATTAGTAAGAAATCAAGATGATGAATTGAATTATAGAGTTATTAAGGGTGGATACAAAATAATACTATCTCCAAGTATTAAATCTACTTATTATGGTAGAGGATCTTACTCTAAGCTTTGGAAACAATATTATCAATATGGTTTTTGGAAAGTAAGAGTGATGCAAAAACATGGAAAGACTGCTTCACTAAGACATCTTGTGCCTGCGGCTTTTGTTTCCTGCAATTTATTGGGAGTGATATTAGGTATATTTTTTAAACCAATTTTAATGTTATGGCTTCTGGAAGTGATAGCTTATTTGGCTTTAGATCTGACCTTTTCAATAAGGTTGCCAAAAGGAGAAAAAGGGATTGCTAAATATCTAATACCTGTATTTCCTATTTTACATATGAGCTACGGGCTAGGTTTTATAAATGGTATTTTTGCTTTCTATTTATTTAAATCTAATAAATTGAAGGAAAAGAACTCACAAATGTCTAGATAAATGTTTAATGTGTTATATTTACCTATGAGAGGGTAGTTGAAAGATATATGAAATAATAATATAATTTATATAAAACAGTTAAGCACGCTAAATTGCGTGCTAATTTTTCGAAAATAATAATGTGAGTATTAAGATGGTAAAAGGGGTGATACCTTGAAAGCACGTGAAAATTGTGTGGGTTTTATGCTTTGTATTTATATAATATTT
>JAYFRK010000035.1:0-2768 GCA_034925975.1 Clostridium sp. | reverse complement strand
AAGTCTTCTCCTTTTAAAACTTCTGCTGCTTGAGCTATAGATGTTTTATCTTTAATCATACATCCTAATACTCTTTGTTCTGCCTCTATGTTATTAGGCGAAACTCTAAGATGTGATTCCATTGGCGATCTCCCCTAATTCTAAAATTTAGAGTTGTTTCTCTGGAAAAGCTATTTCTATCAACTCTTCTATATTATCAACTGCTTTAACTTCAATATCATCTAATCCTGATGGCACTTCTTTTAAGTTGTCTTTTGGAACTACTACAAGTTTTATACCTTTTCTTCTTGCTCCATATACTTTTTCAAAAATACCGCCAACAGGTTTAACTTTACCTCTTAAAGATATCTCACCAGTTATTGCAATATCTTGCCTAATTGGTTTATTTAAAAATGCACTTATTATGCAAATAGTTATTGCTGCACCAGCTGAAGGACCATCAATTCGTCCTCCCCCTACTATATTTACATGTATATCATAGTCATTTATATCTTTATCTGTTATTTTTCTTATAACAGAGGCTGCATTAACTACAGAATCCTTTGCCATGCTTCCAGCTGTATCATTAAATCTTACAACACCTTTTCCCTTTTCCTTAGCATTAAATACTGCAGTTTCTATTTCTATTGTTGAACCTATATATCCACTGACACCAAGTCCATATACATGACCAACTTCATACTCCTCTTCATTTGAGACTTGCTCAAATGGAATAATTCTACTTATAGATATTACCTCTTCTATATCTTTTATAGATATCTTAATATTGTTTATAGATTTAACCTTTTTGTTATAAAGTACATATCCATAAGTATCCGCTAGTATATTTACTGCTTTTCTTCCTTCTATTGTATATCGACTTATAAGTTCAGCTACTCCATTTTCTAATTTTATATCTAATTTTTCAGCTGCATTTTCTACTATTTTTTCTATTTCTTTAGTAGACAGAGGTTCAAAGTAAACTTCTGCACATCTTGATCTTAATGCAGGGTCTATATCCTTTGGTTCTCTAGTTGTAGCACCGATAAGTACAAAATCTGCTGGTGCTCCATTTTCGAAAAGATATTTTATATATTTAGGCACATTCTCATCATCTGGATCATAGTAAGATGATGAAAACTCCACTCTTTTATCCTCTAAAACCTTTAACAATTTATTCTGAAGAATAATATCAAGTTCTCCTATTTCATCAATAAATAAAACGCCACCATGAGCCTCTGTTACAAGTCCTGGCTTTGGCTCTGGAACTCCCACTTCAGCTAAATCTCTTTTACTTCCCTGATATATTGGATCATGTACTGATCCTAGAAGTGGATTTGTAATTTCTCTTGGATCCCATCTAAGTGTTGTTCCATCTACCTCAATAAATTTTGCATCTTCATAAAAAGGAGTATACTTTAATTTCTTTACTTCTTCTAAAGCTAGTCTTGCTGCTGTAGTTTTTCCTACACCTGGAGGTCCATATAAAATAATATGCTGAGGGTATGGCGATGCAATTTTTGATAATAGGGATTTAATTGCTCTTTCCTGCCCTACTATTTCAGAAAATTCTTGTGGTCTTAATAATGCTTGAATATTATTAGATAATTTTCTTGCATCTAACATTTCTAATTTAGCATATTTTTTAAGTGTTTTAGCATTTTCTGGACCCTTCTTCTTTCTTATAATACCAAGTCTAACTTCATCTATATACTTTTCTTGCTTATCAATAACAGCCTGTTCAACTTCCCTTTCGATGTTATTTTCAATATATTTCTTTGCTACAGTATCTACAAAACACTTATTAGTGCTTTCTATAGCTTCTTGTAAGCTTTGCTCATTAGGAACTACCTCAATTCCTTTGCCATCACTAACTATTTTATTTATTGCATATATTCTTTTATATAAATCATTACTATGCAAATGTTTATTTAACTTATATTTTATAATTCTAGATCTTATAGTTTTTTCATCTATTATTTTTCTCATTAAGTCATCTAATACATTTACCTGTACTTCAAAAGGTATATTATCTTCTAAAAATTCGGCTGTTCTTTTTGTTTCATCATCTAATAATGGAAATTTCAATATTATTCCCCTCAAGAAATCCATACTTTAAGGAATTTTCTTTTAGGTGTCCCCCCTTTATCCTTATTCGTTACTGCTCTACAATAACAACCTTAACCTTAGTAGATATTTCAGGATATAGTTTTATTTCTACTTCGTAAGTACCTAGTTGTTTTATTGTATCTGTTACTATTTTCTTTTTATCTATTTCAAGATTATATTGTTTGTTTAGCTCAGCTGCTATATCTTTGCTTGTTATTGCTCCAAACAACCTTCCATTTTCTCCAGACTTACCAAACATCTTTACTTCTTTATTTCTTAGAAATTCTGCTAATTTTTGTGCAGCTTCTATCTCTTCTAGCTTCTTCTTTCTTTCTGCTTCTTTTTGTTTATTTAAAATATGCATATTAGAATCTGTTGCTTCCTTAGCTAATCCTTTTGGTAGTAAAAAGTTTCTTGCATATCCATCTGATGCATTTATTACTTCTCCCTTTTTTCCTTGTCCTTTAACATCTTTTAATAATATTACTTTCATTACTCCTCACCTTCCCTTAAGTATTTATCAATAGCTTGCTGAAGTTGTTCTTTAGCTTCCTCTATAGAAACACCTTTTAATTTTGCTCCTGCTATGGTCATATGCCCTCCACCACCTAATGTTTCTAATATTACTTGAACATTTATATCGCCAAATGATCTGCCACTTATAAATACTTCATCATCTA
>JAYFRK010000419.1:0-9266 GCA_034925975.1 Clostridium sp. | reverse complement strand
AAAGCGGGGGCCTTTGGGAAATATTTACTATATATCTTAATATACATTATTTACCATATGACTTCAATATAAAAACCCTAAAACATATAGTCAATATGCTTTAGGGTATATATAGCCAGAATGCACTATTAATTTTTTAGCTTATATTTATTGTTTGTTATTTTAAAATTATCTTTTAATCCAGAGGAAGTATAAACATTTGAATCAGATGTAATAAAAACAGCATCTACGTTTTTTAGAGATTCTATTAGTTTTAATCCTTCATCCAATCCCAATGAAAAAACTGTTGTAGAAAGACCATCCGCATCAACTGATTTATCAGCAACAATTGATACTCCTAAAAGAGAGTTATTAACAGGATATCCTGTCTTAGTATCTAATATATGGTGATATCTTTTGCCATTTTGTTCGAAGTATCTTTCATATACACCAGAGGTTACCACTGATTTATTTTCCACCTCTACAATACCTAGGTATTCTCCTCTAGTGCTGGCAGGGTCTTGGATTCCTAGCTTCCATTTTGTATTATCAGGTTTGTCTCCCAACGCCATTATGTTTCCACCAAGATTTATGATGGCATGCTTTACTCCATTTTCTAATAAAACTTTTTCTACTTGGTCTGCGGCATATCCTTTTGCAATTGCTCCAAGGTCAATTACCATACCTTTTTTCTTAAGCATTACTCTTTTATTCTTTTCATCTAATATTATATTCTTATAATCTACTAAAGGTAATTTTGAGTTTATTTCTTGCTGTGATGGTACCCTTGCTTTATCAGTACCGATATTCCAAAGTTTTACAATAGGTCCTATTGAAATATCAAATTTACCGTTAGATAATTGAGAGTAATATAAACTCTTCTTAATAACATCAAAGGTATCATCGGATACTTTTACAAAGTCTATTCCAGCTTTGGAGTTTATATTTATAACTTCACTGGTTTCCTTATTTATAGTCATTTTATCTTCTATATCACTTATTCTATTAAAAGCTTTTTCCAGAACATCTCTAGAACTATTATCGTATATAGTTATTTTGCAGAAGGTTCCAAGAAGAAGACCTTCTTTAGAGATAGGTTCCACCGAAGTTTGGCTTGATTGTTTTTTAGAACAGCCCGCATATGTAAAGGTTAAAATAAGAATTAACATTAATGGAATAATATTTTTTTTAAGCTTAAACATTATACTCCTCCGCATATAAATAGTTTTTTTTAATATAATAATTTGTATTCCTCATTTTACTATTTGATTATCTAAAAGTCAATTTCACTGTGTACAAAACTACCATTTGAATATGTTCTTTATAGATGTTAATATTATAGTATATTTAAATTAACTTCTCTTTAGAAAGGAGAGGGATGAATGAAGAAACTAGATAAAATTATTATAGTTTTTTTTGTTGTGTTAGCAATAGCTTTAGGGGTTGGAATGAAAATAAATTCCAATAGGAATTATAATAAAAAATATGCTGAAATTTATGTAAAGGGAGAGTTCTATAAAAAGGTTGAACTTGATAAGAAAAACCCAAAAGAAGTTTTAAATATAAAAACAGATTTAGGAGATAACGTTATTGAAATAGAGAATGGTGGAGTTAGAATTATAGATGCGGATTGTCCAGATAAGGTCTGTGTTAAAGATGGATTTAAAGATAAACCAGGAAGTGTAATTGTATGTTTACCACATAAAGTTGTTATTCAAATAAAGGGTGAAAAGGGAGAAAATGTGGTAGATGAAGTATCTCAATGAGGTGTAAATAGATGAAAAAAACTCAAAAGTTAACTTTTATAGCTTTGTTTGTAGCTCAAGGACTAATTTTATATATGGTTGAGAGAATGCTTCCGGTACCTTTTATAACACCAGGGGCAAAACTTGGACTTAGTAATATTATAACTGTAATTGCGTTATATATGTTTAGCTTTAAGGATGTATTATTAATAATTATATTGAAGATAATACTATCTACATTATTTGGAGGGACACTCTCTTCATTTTTATATAGTATAGCAGGAGGACTTTTAAGTTTTTTTGCAATGTATTTTATAAAAAAGGTAGGAAAAGACAATATAAGCATTATAGGAATAAGTATTATAGGAGCAGTTTTCCATAATATTGGACAAATAGCAGTTGCAGCTTTAGTTATTGAAAATGCAATGATTGTTGCTTATTTGCCAGTGCTTATTGTTGCAGCCTTAGGGACAGGGTTCTTTATAGGACTTACGTCAAAATACTTGCTTCCATTTTTGGACAGGATATATACAAAATAGAAAGCATATTTTTAACAAAAAACGAATACTAAAAATTAAAACACCAATTACCAGTGCATTTTTTATTTGCAAAGAGTATATGGTGTTTATTTTTATCTGATGACTACCATCCGTAATACTCCCACTTCTAAAGTGGGAGATAACGGCTGCTATGTCCCTAGATAAGGGCTTCTAAGCTTCAGTTGGAGAAAAAACTCCATCTGAGGCAAAGAATCCTCTTTATGTTTGCTTATAGGTATATATCAGAGAACTCTACATTTACTCTTTCATCATTAGATAAATAGCTAAATGAATCGGAATAGAGTTTAATTTCTTTATCTGGTATAGTATATACTGGCAAAGTTATAATAAATTCGCTTCCTTTTTTAGGTTCACTGATAATATTGACAGAACCTCCATGCATTTCTACAAGAGATTTTACTAGGGACAGTCCTATACCACTTCCTTCATGATTTCTAGATAATGACTTGTCTACTTGTACAAATCTTTCAAAAATTAACTTTTGCTTACTTTTCGAAATGCCAATACCAGTATCTTTAACAGAGATTTGAACAGATTCACCCTTATCATATATATTGATAAAGATCTGTCCCCCTGAATTTGTAAACTTAATAGCGTTTGATATAAGGTTTAGTAGAATCCTCTCGATTATGTTAGCATCACAGGCTATTATTTTTTCTTCTAATTCTGTATCAAAAGTTAAGCTTAACCCATTACCTTCTGCATAGGAAGCTACAGACATGGATATTTCTTCAACTACATCTATTATATTGTAGTTCTCTAGGTTTAATTCAAAGTAACCAGCATCTATCTTAGTCATATCTATTAAGTTATTTACAATTCTAAGTAGCCTATAACAGTTTTGTTTCATTATAGAAGAATATTTATCGAAGCTGTTTATACTTTCATATTTAAGCATGTCCTTTTCGTGCATTACTTCAATATACTGTAATGCACTTAGAATTACATTAAGAGGAGTTCTAAGTTCATGAGATAAATTTGCAAAGAATTCTGTTCTTAAGTTGTCATACTCTACTAATTCATTTAATAGTTTTTTGTCTTCTTGAGCTTTTATATGACTTGTTATATTTTGACCAATAGTTACTAAACTTTTAATATTACTATTAGGATTTACTATTGGCACTTTTATAAAATCATAAACACGAAATTCTTCATTTTCTTTATCAAAGCGCTCTGTATAACTTACTATTTCACCTTTTTTAAAGGCTAAATTATCGAAATTTTTACATTTTAGTAATCCTTCTTTATAAACGTTATCCATAGATAAAAGCTCTGCATCAGTTTTTCCTCTCCATTCATTGGGGCTTATATTAAAAAATTCCAGGGTGGATTTATTAGTTTCCAGCCATCTACCATGTTGATCCTTTAAGCAGATTAATGCAGGAGAGGAGTTTATTAAGGTACGAAGTCTTTGTTCGCTTTCGCTGAGAGCAGCTTTAGCTTCATGTCTTTTACGTATGCTTAATGCTAAGAAATAAAATAATACCATTACAAAAATGATGAATACAAATATAAATTTTTTTGGAATTACATAGGAAGCTATTGGAAGATTAATAATTGTACTATCATAAGGCAAGGCAGTTGGAGAAATATTAAACCTTTTTAGCTGCTTATAGCCAAAAATATATTTTGAATCATTTTTTTTAATAATTTCAATATTTGAAGGGTTTTCACCATGTAATACTCGGTATGCTAGTTTTCCGGCAATTTCACCAGTGTTTTTACCAGAGATAACTTTTCCACCAACAACCCCGTAATTTAGAAAGCAATCCCAAGATGCATACACTGGGATGGAGTAATCAGTTAATACTAAGCCAGCACCATCTTCTGTATGAATATGATCTTTATAATATGATGTATAGCCCGAAAGCATTAAAGCTATACTGTTCTTAGATAGTTCAGCAATTTTTGCTTTACTATTAAAAAAGTTTGTATCATCCATAAAAATAAAGTTTAAATTTTGTTTTTTATAATTAGGAATAATCTGATCTAGTGATTTTTTTACAGCAGTACCAGTGGAAGAATTAGAGCTAATTACAATTACATTTTGTATATTACTATTAAGTTTAAGTGCAATATCTAAGGTTTCTTTAAGTGAAATATCTTCTACAACACCGGTAATATTCGAACGATTTTTTATCATTGAATCTTGAAAAAAATTTACGCCGCAAAACACAATAGGAGTATCTTGAAATAAAGCATCACTATATTTAGATAAAAAGTCAAAGGCACTATTATCAGTGGAAATAATGACGTCAAATTTTTTGTTCTTGTATTTAGTTTTATAAAAGTTATACAAACTATCAATATATCCGGTATCATGAAAGTTTTTCGTATCCATATATTCTATATGAATATTAATATTTTTTTCTCCATTTTTTAGCACTGAAGTTATACCTTCTACAATATCATCAGACCATTGTACATCTTTATGATATGAGTTAAGAATGAGAACATGTTTTTCATGGGATTCTACTGCAAAAGAATTAGTTTTATAAAGAGAAATAAGAAGACAGAATAATAAAAGGATAAATATATATTTCATTTGATTATAAGTTTTAGTCATAGTAATAGTTATCTCCGTATTTTTTAGATGGTAGATCAAAATGTAACGTACATAAGGTTAAAATAATTCTAACATTGGATTCGTGGTATTTCAACAATTTATTTAATAATTAGATGCACATCAATAAAAAGTTTAAATTTATGGAATAATATATTATAAGCCAATATGTTAGGAGGTAATTTTGTGAAGAGAAAAGTAACATTTCCACTACTTTTAATATGTTTTACTATTATATTTAGTGGATGTATGAAAAAGTCTGTAAATGTTTCTCTAAAGTTAAAAAAAGGAGATGCATATAAATTAGAAATAGATAGAAATGAAAAGGTTACTCAAAATATAAAAGGACAAAAGACTGATGTAGAATCCAAGTCAAGAATAAGCTATTTATGCCATGTGTCAAACATAGATGATAATAAAAATGCGGACATAAAAGTTACTTTTGATTCAATAGATATGAAGAACAAAACAGATACTGGACAAACGGCTAATAGTAATGACCAAAAAGCTATGTCTCAGGGAATAGACAAAGCCTCTAAAATATACTCTTCACTTATTGGTAAAAGTTTTAGAGTAAAGATAGGAGAGTATGGAAAAGTAAAGCAAGTAATAGGTATGGATGATGTAGTAAATAGTATATTTACAGAATTAAATATAAAAGATGAGAGTGAAAAAGAAGGTATTAAAAAGATTATGAAAGAGGAATTTGGAGAAGAGGCTATTACTAAAAGAATAGAAAGAATAACCTCAGTATATCCAAATAAGGCAGTAAAAGTAGGAGAAGTATGGAAGACTAAAGCTCCCGTATCAGATAAATTACCTGTAGAAGCAGAAAATCAATATAATTTAAAAGAAAGTGATCAAGGTACATCGGAAGTTTTAGTAGAATCTAAGATTAAAACAAAAGAAAATGCTGAACCTGTAGTAGTAGAAAATATCAAAGTTAATTATGAGGACATAGACGGTACTCAAAAGGGCACTATAACTTTAGATGAAAAAACAGGTTTGATAAAGCGTTCTGAACTTGAAAGTGATTATTCTGGAAAGATGAGGCTGTACTCTGAAGATACTAATGTGGGAGCGCAAATTTTCCCTATTAGTGTAAAGGAAAAAACAGTAGTAAATGTATTAAGACAATAACTAGAAAGTTGTAAATATAGAAATGTTAATTATAATATATATTAGAGCTTGTTTATATATTAACCATTATGTGGATAAATTTAATTTAAATTTAGGTAGGTAAAAACTCCAGGCTAAGATTTGCTGTAAATCCATTTAGTATAGTGTGACGTAGACTGTTATGGTTGTACTAGAATGGGTAATTATCAAATAAATTAGGTTTAGTTAATAGATTGTATAGAAATTAAGTCTAATAATTTAATCTAAATAATTAGTAAACAAAAGGAGGAGATAGATCAATGAAAACTGTAGTAGAAAGATTTTTAGAATATGTTAAGTATGATACTAAGTCAGATGAGCAATCAGGCACTAATCCAAGTTCAGATGGACAAATGGTATTAGCAAAAGAATTGGCACGAGAGTTAGAAGAAATGGGAATGAAGGATGTATCAGTAGATGAGAAGGCATATGTAATGGCTACACTTCCATCAAACATAGACAGTAATGCGCCTACAATTGGGTTTATAGCTCATATGGATACATCTCCAGATATGAGTGGAAGCGGAGTAAATCCACAAATAATAGAAAACTATGATGGCAATGATATTGTACTTAATGAGAAGGAAAACATAGTATTAAAAGTTGCGGATTTCCCAGAAATAAAGCAGTATGTGGGAAAAACTTTGATAACAACAGATGGAACAACTCTTTTAGGAGCAGATGATAAGGCTGGAGTTGCAGAGATAATGACAGCTGTAGAATACTTAGTAAACCATCCAGAAATAAAGCATGGAACCATCAAAGTAGGGTTTACACCAGATGAAGAAGTTGGCCAAGGAGCAGATTATTTTGATGTGAAAAAATTTGGAGCTGACTTTGCATATACTGTAGATGGAGGCCCTATAGGAGAGCTTGAATACGAAAACTTTAATGCAGCTGGTGCTAAGATAACAGTAAAAGGAAGAAATGTGCATCCAGGATATGCTACTGGTAAAATGATTAATTCAATATTTATTGCAAGTGAGCTTATTGGAATGCTTCCAATGAATGAAACTCCAGAAAGAACTCAAGGATATGAAGGATTTTACCATCTTACAGGTTTTAATGGAGAGGTTGAAGAGACTAAACTCCAATATATAATAAGAGATTTTAATAGAGTTAAATTTGAAGAAAGAAAAAATGTGATGCAAGGCGTAGTAAATACCCTAAACAATAAGTACGGTGAGGGGACGGTTCTACTTGAAATTAAGGATCAATACTATAATATGAAAGAGAAAGTTGAACCAGTAAAGCACATTGTAGACAATGCTTTTAAGGCAATGGAAGAGGTTGGAGTAATACCAAAGGTAGTACCAATCAGAGGCGGTACTGATGGTGCAAGGCTTTCATTTATGGGACTCCCAACACCAAACTTATTTGCTGGAGGACATAATTTCCACGGAAGATATGAATACGTACCTACTTTTGCTATGGAAAAAGCAGTTGAAGTAATACTCAAAATCATAGATATTTATTCTAGAGGATAAGGAATTCTAATGGATAAAAAGGAATAGAGTAGAAGAATATTACAAATCCATCATAAATTTATCCACGATAACATAAGGAGATTTCGCATAATAGCCCACCATAATATCTATTATAGAGCATAAATATTATAATTTATGAATTAAAGTTTATTAATATAATTATAAAGTACAACAAAAATAATGTGGCACATACTTAAAAATATGTGCCATATTACTTTGAACTCATTTCTATATAACCAAATCTTCCTATAAGATTTAGAGATTATAGTAATATATTATTTGGTTATATAATTAAGTTTATTATTGCATGGATCTTTTAGCTACTTTTAGCAATTCATCATCTATAAATGGTGCACAAAATGAAAATGCTTTTTCGTGACCACATTCTGAACAAGTGCATGTACATACATCATATGGAATATCATCTATAATATGAATTTCTAAGTCTTCAGCTATATATGAACCACCGCAAACGTTACAAGGAGTGGAATTAATAATGTCATATTCACTTTCAATATACTTCATTATATCGCGTAGTACCATTTCTTTCCTCCGATTTTATAAAATAAACGAACATATTTAATGGTATCACTTTAAAAATATAATTTCAATGAAATAATAGGGGACAGTCCTATAAATTTGTCATAGCAATTTGCATAGTTCTATTAAAATAGATACTATGAAAAGTGTATTTAACATGAGGAGCAATGTGGGAAATATTACATCATAATCATTAAAAATATATATTGACATGTCAATAAAATAGTGTTAACCTTTACATGTGATAACTTAATAAGGACAAAGTTTAATCCTTCAGGGCAGGGTGAAATTCCCGACCGGCGGTATAGTCCGCGAGCGATAATTAAGTTAAAATGTTTTAGCTTATTATTGCAGATCTGGTGAAACTCCGGAACCGACAGTAAAGTCTGGATGAGAGAATAGGATTGATTGCATAGATAGATAACATTGTGAACTGTTTTGTTTGCATATGTTTTATGTGCATTGTTAAAGATAAAGAATAAACTGGCCCTGAAAATTATGTATTTAATTTTCAGGGCCATATTTTATTAAATATAAACATAAATTAAATAATTTAGTATAAAAATTGCTACTAAATTTAATCCTATATAAATAGATGCCCATCTTTAAGTAATCTTTAATTATTCTCTCTGTTAAAATAATTCCTTTAGGTAGAAAATTAAAATTTAATTAACTTCACAAGACTTATTTAGCATGTCTAAAATTAAGCCTTGCTTAATCGGAGGTGATTGTGTGGATTATAAGTACATGAAAAGAGCCATAGAGTTATCAAAGCTTGGAATAGGATACACATACCCAAACCCTTTAGTAGGAGCTGTTATTATTAAGAATGGCAAAATCATAGGAGAGGGATATCATGCTTTTTATGGAGGACCTCATGCTGAAATTAATGCATTTAAAAATGCTATAGAAGATGTTAAAGGTGCAACAATGTACGTAACGCTAGAACCTTGTTCACATTATGGAAAGACTCCACCATGTGCTGAAGCTATAGTTAGAAATGGCATTAAGGAAGTAGTTATAGGCATGAAAGATCCTAATGAATTAGTATCAGGAAGAGGTATAGAGATATTAAAACAAAATGGTATAAAAGTAACTTTAGGTGTATGTGAAGAAGAAATAAGAAATCTAAATGAAATATTTATAAAATATATAACTTCAAAGCTGCCATTCTGTATCCTTAAAACGGCCATGACTCTAGATGGAAAGATATCAACTGTTACTGGGGACTCTC
>JAYFRK010000643.1:0-5057 GCA_034925975.1 Clostridium sp. | reverse complement strand
TAATTGAAAAACATTTTACACTAGATAAAAACATGGAAGGACCAGACCATAAAGCTTCTTTAGAACCAGAAGAGCTTAGAAGTATGGTTAAAGCAATTCGAGATGTGGAAATGGCACTTGGTAGCGGAATTAAAATGTTTACTAAAAGTGAAATGGATACTATGGCCGTTGCAAGAAAGAGCATAGTAGCATCAGTAGATATTAAAGAAGGTCAAATAATTGGAATGGATGATTTAGAGTATAAGAGACCGGGAAATGGATTAAGTCCAAAATACTACAAAATGGTTTTAGGAAAAAAGGCAAGAAAAGAAATAAAACAGGATGAACAAATTACTCTAGATTTAATCCAAAACTAAAATAATAGGAACTGTAAAAGGTTATAAATGGGAAGGATTGGAATAAGTTGAAAAGAAAAATTGCTGTTATTACAGGAACACGTGCCGATTATGGAATATATTATTCAGTTCTAAAGGCTATAGAAAATCATTCAGAATTGGATTTAAGTTTGATAGTTTGTGGAATGCATCTTTCACCTGAATTTGGTTTAACTGTAGAAGAAATTGAAAGTGATGGTTTCTTTATAGCTGATAAAATAGAAACTATATTATCTTCAGATACAGGAGCTTCAATGGCTAAATCAATAGGAATAACTCTTATGGGAATAACTCAGACACTAGAGAGAATAAAACCAGATGTACTATTGGTACTTGGAGATAGAGGAGAGATGATGGCAGGAGCACTTGCTGCTATTCACATGAATATACCAGTAGCACATATTCATGGTGGTGAGGTTACCGGAACAGTAGATGAGTCAATTAGACATTCTATAACAAAACTTTCTCACATACATCTACCAGCTACGGAAGATAGTAAAAAGAGAATATTGAAAATGGGTGAAAAGGAAAAGGACATATATGTAGTTGGAGCACCTGGAATTGACTATATAAAAAATACACAATACCTTTCTAGAGAAGAGCTATTGAAAAGATTTAATCTAAAGGATGATAAATTATTTATAATGACTCAACATCCTGTAACTACAGAAAGAGATGAAGTAGAGTGGCAGGTAAGGCAAACATTCGAAGCATTAGTTGAATGCGGAATACAAACAATCGTTTCATATCCTAACAGTGATAATGGTGGAAGAGAGATAATAAAAGTAATTGAAGAATATAGAAGTAAATATGATTTCTTCAAAGTTTTTAGAAATTTAAGCCAAGTAGAATATTTAAGTATTCTAAATGTTGCAGATGCCATGATTGGAAACTCTTCATCAGGAATAATTGAAGCTCCAAGTTTTAGGCTTCCAGTTATAAATATAGGAACAAGACAAGATGGAAGACTTAGAGCTGTAAATGTAATAGATGTAGGATATACAAAAGAAGAAATTTTAAGTGGAATCAATAAAGCTCTATATGAAGGCGAATATAATGAAAAATTAGCATCATGCATAAATCCTTACGGAAATGGAGATGCTGGAGAAAAAATAGCAGATATTTTGTGCAAAATAGAGATAAATAAAGAGCTTATACAAAAAAGAATAACTTATTAAGAAAGTGATTATGGGCTATGAAGAAAATTGTTTTAGTTGGTGGCGGAGGTCACTGTAAAGTGATAATAGACATTATTAAGAGTACTAATGAGTATGAAATTGTAGGTGTTACAGATAATAATAAAATCGGAGAAAAATTATTAGATGTACCTATAATAGGAAATGATGATATGCTTCCTGAATTATTCAAAAGTGGAGTGAAAAATGCATTTGTATCATTAGGAGCTTTAAATAATATTGAAGTTAGAGATAAAATTTATAACAAGTTAAAGAATGTAGGATTTAATATACCTAAACTGATACATAACAAAGCGGTGGTTTCACCTTATACCGAAATCCATGATGGTACTTGTATTATGGCTGGAGCTATTGTAAATGCAGGTTCTGTAATTAATGAAAATTGTATAATAAATACTTCTTCTGTTATAGAACATGATTGTATTATTGGAAGAAATACTCATGTCTCACCAAGAAGCTGCATAGCAGGAGGCTGTAGTATTGGTGAAAACAGTCATATAGGAGCAGGATGTTGTATTATTCAAGGAATAAATATAGGAAGTAATGTAGTAATAGGGGCGGGAGCTGTTGTGCTAAAAGATATAAAAGATCATGTAACGGCAGTAGGTATTCCTGCAAAAATAATAAAAAGTAGGTGATTCTATGAAGTTCTCAATAGAAATATATTGCATAAAACTAAGTGCAACAATAAAAGATGCCATGGAATCTATAGACAAGAACCTAACTGGAGGAGCTTTTGTAGTTGACGATGATTTCCAGGTAAAGGGTGTTATAACCGATGGAAATATTAGAAGAGCTATATTAAAAGGGCATAATATTAATGAAAGCATAGAGGGAATATATAGCAGAGAATTTAAGTATGTAACACAGTATGTAAGCAAGAAAAAAGTTAAAGACTTAATGCTTAAATATAAGATTAGACAAGTGCCTGTATTAGATGATAAGGGTAAAATTATAAATTTATATTTTTTAGATGATGTAATATCCTATGATGATAAAGATAATTTTGTATTTATATTGGCAGGTGGTTTAGGAACAAGGCTTAGACCTCTTACAGAAAATACACCTAAACCTATGCTTAAAGTAGGAGACAAACCTATTCTGGAGCATATAATTGAACAGTTTAAAGAATATGGATTTAAAAATTTTATAATATCTCTAAACTATAAAGGAGAAATTATAGAAGAGTATTTTAAAGACGGTAAAGATCTAGATGTAAATATTCAATATGTTAGAGAAACGAAAAAATTAGGTACTGCAGGTTCTATAAAATTAGCTGAAGAAAAGTTGACAAAGCCTTTTATAGTAATAAATGGAGATATATTAACTGGAATAGATTTTGATGCATTTTTAAATTATCATATAAAAAATGAATTCGATGTAACTGTTGGTGCAAGAAATTATGAAATCAAAGTTCCTTATGGAGTTATGGTGACAGAAGATAATTTAATAAAATCATTGGAAGAAAAACCTGTATACAGTTTCTATATTAACAGTGGTGTCTATGTATTAAATGAAAAAGCAGTAAAGCTTATTCCAAATGATGAAATGTACAACATGACTGACCTAATTGAGGATGTTATAAGCAATAGTGGAAAGTCTGGAGTTTATAAAATTACAGAATACTGGTCAGATATTGGCCAAATGGATGATTTTAAAAAGGCAAATGAGGATATAAAGAAATTTTTCTAAAAAACACTAAATTGAAATTTAATATAAGGAGTGTAATTTGATGGATTGGAAAGGTAAAAAGGTATTAGTTACAGGGTCAGAAGGATTTATAGGTAGTCACCTAACTGAAAGATTAGTTGAACTAGGAGCAGATGTTACAGCTCTTGTACAATATAATTCCTTTAACAATTGGGGATGGATTGATACTTTTGATAATAATATAAAAAATAGTTTAAATGTAATTACAGGTGATATTAGAGAATATGACAATGTAAAGAGAATGGTTAAAGGACAAGAAGTTATAATGCACCTTGCTGCACTTATAGCTATACCTTATTCTTATTTATCACCAATGGCATATGTAAGAACAAATGTGGAAGGAACTACTAATATTTTAGAGGCATGCAGAGAAGAAGAAAATATAGAAAAGATAGTACATACATCAACTAGTGAAACATATGGCACAGCGCTTTATGTGCCTATAGATGAAAAACATCCAATGCAAGGGCAATCACCTTACTCAGCTTCTAAAATAGGAGCAGATAAAATGGCAGAAAGTTTTTATAGATCATTTAATTTACCAATTGCTACTTTAAGACCGTTTAACACTTATGGACCTAGACAGTCAGCAAGAGCGGTAATTCCAACTATAATATCTCAAATACTTGCAGGTAAAAGAGAAATAAAACTAGGAAGCTTAACTCCAACTAGAGATTTCAACTATGTAAAAGATACAGCAGAAGCCTTTATTAAGGTTGCAGAAAGCGATAAAACAATTGGAGAAGTAATAAATGCAGGTTCAAATTACGAAATAAGCATTGGAGATACAGTTAAAAAGATAATAGATATAATTGGAGAAGATGTTAAGATAATTTGTGATGAAGAGAGAATAAGACCTGAAAAAAGTGAAGTTAATAGATTATGGGCTGATAATACAAAAATAAAACAATTAACTGATTGGACACCAAAATATACTCTTGATGATGGTTTAGCAGAAACTATAGAGTGGATTAAGAAGAATATTCAATATTATAAAACAGATATTTATAATGTTTAGTTTTTAAATTACTGTTAGAGTTTTTAAAATAATTGTTAATTATATATAGATTTAAATTAATTAGTCTATTTTTTAGATATAATTGAGAGGAGTAAAAAAATGATACCTTTATGTATACCCGAAATAAGAGGAAATGAATGGAAGTATGTTAAAGAATGTATAGATACAAATTGGGTGTCTTCTGTAGGTAGCTATGTAACATTATTTGAAGAGAGATTTTCTCAATATGTTCAAAGTAAGAAAGCTGTAGTTACTATGAATGGTACAGCAGCTATACAATTAGCTTTAATAGCTCTTGGTATAGGAGAAGGGGATGAAGTTATAGTACCTTCTATGACTTTTATATCTCCTGTAAATGCTATAAAATATGTGGGAGCTGTTCCAGTATTTTGTGATGTAAGAAGAGATACATTTGTAATGGATGAAGAAAAAATAGAGAATTTAATTACTGAAAAGACAAAAGCTATTTTACCAGTTCACATATATGGTCATCCAGTAGATATGGATAAAGTTATGGAACTAGCAAAGAAATACAATCTATATGTTATAGAAGATGCTACGGAAGCACTAGGTTCACAATATAAAGAAAAAATGGCAGGAACCATAGGACATATAGGATGCTTTAGCTTTAATGGAAATAAGCTTATAACAACTGGAGCAGGTGGAATGCTTGTTACAAATGACGAAAAGTTAGGTGAAAGAGCTAAATTTTTATCTACTCAGACTAAAGTTGTTTTAGAAAATAAGGCTTTTTATCAT
>JAYFRK010000192.1:0-4964 GCA_034925975.1 Clostridium sp. | reverse complement strand
ACTATATGTATAATGGCGATTTATTTTAACAAAACATAACTTTAGTTTTTAAGATAACATTCCTTATTCACAAAATTCCACAGCCTTATATAGCTTTTATGTTAGGCTGTGGAATTTTAATTTATTGTTTTTATTATAACTACAGATTTGTTCTCATTAACTAATTTTGCTACATTTATTTTGCTTTATATTTTAAGAATATTTTACCTACTATTAGTAACTTATGAAATTTTTTCACACTTTATAACAGTAGAAGTTCTAAAAAAACATGGCAATGAAATTCTATGACATATACTTGTACATTTTTGTATATTATATACAATTATATATAATAGTTGTTTTTTTTGTAAACATATGTTATATATTATATAGTATATACTAATTTTTAAAAATAATGCATTATTTACAAAAATATCATAACTTTATGGAGGAAATAAAAATAAAAAAGAAAAAATTAATTGCCAGCCTTCTTCTATCCTGTGCTATAATTGCTGGTTTCCCAAACAATGCAAGTGCTGCTTCAGTTGTATTATCTATTACACAAACAAATGTCACTAGTGCTTCTATAGGTCTTCAGACTGCTGCAAACTGGAATGCAAAAAATGCTTCAACCTCAGAGCGTGCTGTTTATGCTATTGTAAATAAAGCAGCACCTGGTAAAGGTTGGGTAACAGCTGGTGAAAATTCTATAGGAGTAGGTCAAAGCGGTAGCGGATCTTATTACGATGGTGGTTCATGTAACTGGAACTTAGAACTAAACCCTCAGGGATGGTTAACATCTGGCTGTGCTGCTTCCGGAAACATATTCTAATACCATAATATATTAAAATATAACATATGAGGATTCTTTCCTCATATGTTATATTTATTATTCATATCAATTTTTATCTGGAGGAGAATTTAAATGAGTACTTTAATTAAAAACAATTTTAAGATATTTTTTAAAAGTATATATTTATCCATAGCATTTTCACTATTTTTTATCATAGTAAATGGATATCTGATTTTAGGTATTTATAATCTAAACATACATAAAGATGCATTTTTTTATTTGCAATACAGCCAAAGAATTAGTATGATTTATTTTGTTTTTTTTACTTTTATATCTTATGAATATTTGGTTAAAAGTAGAAATCAAAACCTTCTAGAATGTCTTTCAGCTTTAAATAAGGGAACCTTAAAATTATATTTTTCAAAAGCTATAGTTCTTATAATAATTATTTCATTTATGACTTTCAACATTTTTATATATAACCTTATTGTGTATTTTGCAATGGATGTAAACTTTATTCCTTACTTATTTCATATAGTCTTAAATAATTTTTTAAATATATTTTTAGTATCTATTTTTGCTATGTGTATTGCAATTACTATATCCTTATATTTAAAAAGATTTCCTGCATATTCGCTAATGATATTATTAACATTTTTAATAAGTCCAATTTTTGAACAGGTACCTAACGTGCTTTATATGGGCTATGGAATTAATATATATCCATTTATAGAAATATTAAATGTTTTACCTCCTAATTTAGATTGGATTGAAGAAGAATTATATGGATTATCTATAGAACCTTACAGATGGAACCTATTGATGTTTTGGATAAGTTCTTTGAGTTGCCTTTTACTTTTCAAGTTAAGTAAGAAAATTTACAATTTCTTGAATCTTATAGCTATAGGATTACTAATTGTATCAGTATTTAATTTGTATTGGTTCACTCAACCTGGTAGTATCGTAAAAAAAAATCATAACCCTAAAAATTTTGTAGCTTTTGATGAATTGTATTATACAAATGATGTTCAAAAAGAAGAAGAGGCATCATTTAAAATTTCAGCTTATAATATGAAACTTACTATAAATAGACAACTACAAAATGATGTATGTATTAATTTAGATGGAAAAGAGCCCTTAAGCACCTATAAATTTACACTCTATAGAAATTACAAAATCGAAAAAATTCTTGGCAAAAACAATGAAATCTTGGAATATAAAAGATCTGGAGACTACTTAGAAATAATTAACCCCACTAATGCAAAAATGGAACAAATAAGGATTTTATATAGTGGATATAGTCCTGTATTTTATAGCAACTCTCAAGGCGTCTTACTACCAGGATGTTTTCCATATTACCCAATGGAGGGCTATAAAAAAATATATATAAAGCAAGAATCTAGATTTATTCCAATAATAAGAGATTATAATGTCAAATTTGATGTATCTATAAAATCAAATTTAAGTATTTACTCAAATTTAGAAAAAGATAATAATAAATTTTCTGGCGAGGCGCAGGAACTTACCTTAATGGGTGGATTATTAGAAGAAAAAAATGTTGCGAATAATACTTTTTACGGATTGGTATTAGAAAAAATGGATACAAATCTTTTTTTGAGTATAGATGAAGTATTAAACTCATATAAAAAAATAATTTCAGAAAATGAAGAACTTAATATAAAAAATAAAAAAATCTTTCAATCTCCTGTGACATTTTCTTATAGAGTTATTGGTAATGGTGTAGTAAGTTTTAAAGATCATGTTTTTGTATCTACATTAAATAAAGAGCAGTTAGCACTATTTTTAATACAGTCTAATTTACCACAAGATATAAAAAAAAGAGAAATCAATTCCACATTATTTATTCATCTTTTAGATAAAAACAGACTTACAAACATTCCCAAAGACGACTTAGAAAACAATCCATCTCTAGAAGTAACTAAATTGTTTTTAAATAAGATTAATGAATTAGGAGAAGACTACGTTATTAAAAGTACTTATAAATTTTTAAAAGATAAAAATGATAAAAGAGATTCGATAACATTTATTAAAAATTTAAGTAAATAGGGAGGGATTTTAATGTTAGAAATTTCAAACTTGCATAAATCATTTAGAAAGAAAAAAGTATTAAAAGGAATCTCTATAAATTTTAAAACTGGAATCTATGGACTCCTGGGTACAAATGGAGCAGGTAAAACTACATTAATGAGATGTATAGTTAATTTATATAATGTTACAAATGGAAATATAAAGTTCCATGGAATAGATACTGTCGATAATGCTAATTACTTTAAAAGTATTGGTTATTTACCTCAAAAATTCGGACTCTTTAAAGAGTTAACAGTATATGAAATGCTTAAATATTTTGCTTTACTTAAAAAACTACCTAAAAACTCAATTGATTCTTATGTCAAAAAAAGCCTAGAAATAGTTAATCTAGAGGATAGAACGACTGATAAAATATCAACATTATCTGGTGGTATGATTAGACGACTAGGTATTGCACAAGCAATATTAGGAGACCCTAAAATAATAATCTTCGATGAACCAACTGCTGGTCTTGATCCAGAAGAAAGAATAAGATTTAAAAACCTATTATCAGATATAAAAAAAGATAAAACAATTATAATTTCTACTCATATTGTGGAAGATGTAGAAGCCTGTTGTGATAAGATAGTCATTATGAATGATGGCAAAATACTTAGTGAAGGAACTAGTGAAAAAATTAAATCAATAGCAAATGGAAAAGTTTTCGAAGTGAAAGAGGGAACTAAAATTAATTCTAATCACTTTGTTGAAAAAACTTTTGAGAGAAATGGTGAAAATTTTTCAAGAATACTTTCAAGTACAAATGAAGGCTATAAAACCTTAGAACCTTCTATTGAAGATGGATATATGTGCATATTGAAAGGAATATAAAACTATGAATATAAAACCTATATATTTTTCTCTTAAAAATCTAAATATTTATTATTTTGTTCCTTTAATAGTTTTATACGTTTTTATTCCTATTTTAAATATTGGTATGATTAACATGTCCAAAAATATTGAAAATGCTTATACCATAATATTTAGAGAAGCCGAAAAGTACATACCTATTACATCTTTATGGTGGATTACCTTTATATTCAAAGAATATATTGAAGGCGACGGAAATGAGCTACTATATTGTATTGAGGATTCAGGTAAAGTTAAAGTTCACCATATAGTCTTAATATTCACTTGGTATATTATGCATGTTAGTATTCTTTTTTTAGTATACAGTTTATTTTGGGATAATGTATTTTTAGAATTTATAAAGACAGTTATTCAATGCTTCTTTTTTACTTCATTATTATATTTGTTAATTTATACTTTAAAGTCAACTACTATAAGTTTTATGCTTTTACTCATATATGAGCTGTTAGCTACTTTTATGAATTTTAAATGTATTAATTATATAAGCATATTTGAAAACGGCATGAAGGTATCATTAGAAACTATTATTACAAAATATTCTATATTTCTTTTATTAGGAATTTTATTTTTAATCATTGGTATATATAAAAATAAGAGATTTTATTTTTAAAAACATATATTTATCTATGTTTTTAATTTGTTTTGTATTTTGTATACCACAGATTATACCTGCGGTTCTGAAAAGCTTCTAGTGATGAGTAAAAAAACAGCACCTCCATTGTAAAATATTGGTAAACTCGCCAACCGCAGCTAAAATACAAAGAGATGTGCCCATAGCGGACAATAATAATTAGCACACAGTAAGTAGAATTGCAACTCTCATATAGTTTTCATACTAAAGAATTTATGGGAATATAAAAGCTGCTATAGGAAGAATTCTAAGGCAATTATGTGACTATAAATGAATAGAAATTATAGGACTAAATTCATGTAAATATTATGTACATGTGCTTGTAAGTATCCCAACAAAATTAAGTGTAACTCAATTCATAGGCTACTTTTTAAAGGAAAAAGTTCGTTGATACTATTTGACAGTCATGTAAATTTGAAATATAAACGTACAAAAGTAAGTCATCATCACTATAATACTGCGGATAATCATTCTCATACAGTTCTAATACTCACTATAATGTTACCTTTGTAACTGATGCAGGTCAAATAATGGAACTTACACCTAAGTCACTTTATTATAAATTTTGTGATAAATATCCTCTTGAAATAATATTATAATAGC
>JAYFRK010000110.1:0-2560 GCA_034925975.1 Clostridium sp. | reverse complement strand
TTTGCTAGTTCAAACTTTCCAATATTTCCACCCTTTTTAGCCCCTGTAAATGCTCCTTCTTCATACCCAAAAAGTTCTGATTCTATAAGATTTTCAGGAATTGCTGAACAGTTTACACTGATAAAGGGTCTCTCTTTTCTTTCACTTTCATTATGAATGGAATGGGCAAAAAGTTCTTTACCAACCCCACTTTCACCATAAATTAGTATGTTAGAATTAACCTTAACTATTTTTCTTACTCTATTTTTACATTCTAATATTTCTTCTGAGTTACCTACTATTGAATTTAGATTATATTTAGCTTTATTCATTTTAGCTATTTCATTTCTTAATAGCTTTATCTCTTTATCTAAACTTTTATATTTTAACATTACACTCTCCATTTTATCTACATCTTCAAAGAGTATCATTCCTATACCGCCTAACACATATCCATCATCATCTAAAATAGGTATAATGTGCACTATGGCGCTATCTGTTCTATTCTCAAACTTATGTTTAGCCGCTATCTTAGCTTGCTTTGTTCTTAATACTTCTCTAAAAATAGAGTATGGATGTACTTCTAAAATATCTTTTCCAATTAGTTCATTTTGATGTACTTGAAAAAAGTCTGCAAACATAGCATTTACATATATAAGCACCCCTTTTTCATCAACAATATCAATAGGTATAGGTAACTTATCAAAAATTTTATAACAAAAATCTAAAAATGCCTTACTTTTCAAATAATTCATAATTAAACATCCTTTAATAAAATTTATAATATATGAAAGCTTTTATATGCTTACTATATTATAGTTCTTATAATAAGTAAAACTAAAATTTACAGCTTATAATATGAAAATGTCCGAAAACAGGACATTAGTCCTATTTTCGGACATTTTTCTTAATATTCTAACTTTTAAAACTAATTCATTGCTAATCCATAATTTTATAAGGTATAATTTAGAATAATTTTTGTAAAACCTTCAATATATATTTATTTTTATGCTATTTATTCAATATATATTTATTTTTATGCTATTTAATTGTAGATGCATAGAAGTAAATTATCTCTATTGGCATATTTCTTGCTCCCATTAAATGCAGGTACTTAATTATTTTTAATTATAATAATGAGGAGGATATTATTATGGCAGTATCAATTATAGGTACATCTCATTCTAAATTTGGAAAGCTAGAGGATAAAACTATTTATGATTTAATCTTAGATGCAGGAAGAGCAGCATTGGCTGATGCAAATCTTACTGGAAAGGACATTGATGCAGTTTTTTTTACTAACTACAACGCAACTGACTTTAATAACCAATCACACTTAGGACCATACATGGTAGAAATAGACCCAGCTTTAAGATTTAAACCTTGTATAAGAGTAGAAGCTGCATGTTCATCTGGTTCATTAGGAGTTTATGAGGCTATAAAAGGAATAGAGTCCGGAAGATATAAAACAGTTTTAGTTGTTGGAGCTGAAAAAATGACTTCACTTAATACTAAGGGAGTTACAAATGCTCTTGCAAAAGCTTCTTACTGGCCCCTTGAAGGTGAGCAAGGATATACCTTCCCTGGATTATATGCTGAACTTGCAAAAGGATATAAAGCTCATTTTGGAATTAGTGATGAAGAACTTAGTGATACATTAGCTCGTATATCTGTTAAAGCACATACAAATGCCACACAAAATCCTTTAGCTCAGATGCAAAAGGGAAGCTCAATGGAATATGCTTTAAATCTTTCAGATAAAAACCCTATGGTTGCAGAGCCTTTAAAATTATCAGATTGCTCTTTAGTCTCTGACGGTGCTGCTGCTGTAGTTCTTACAACAACTGAAAAAGCTATGGAATTAAAAGATAAAGTTGTTGAAATTTCCTCTATTAATATGGCTTGTGACTATCTTTCAATAGTAGAAGGCAAAAGACATAACTGGGAACATGAAGCAATTACACTTGCTTTCAATAAGTGCCTAGAAGAAACAGGGTTAACTTTAAATGATTTAAATTTAGCAGAAGTTCACGACTGCTTTACAATAAATGAATTAGTTATATATGAAGCTTTAGGATTAACCGAACCAGGAAAAGGAAGAGAAGCTGTACTTGATGGTTCTGTATATCCAGGTGGAAGACTTCCAGTAAACGTTTCTGGTGGATTAAAAGCTAAAGGACATCCAGTTGGAGCAACAGGCGTATCAATGCACGTTCTTGCAGCTAAACAATTGTTAGGAGAAGCTATTGGTATCCAAGTTGAAGGTGCTAAAAATGCAGTTACTGTAAATGTTGGCGGTAGTGGTGCTACAAATGTAGTTTCTATATTAAGAAGAGTTAAATAAACTTCCCTTAATAATATTAATAAAGTGCTAAAAATCGAAGGTATATAATTCAACAGAGAATCTTCGCTGCGTTAAGAAGTTCTCTTAATGAATTATATACCTTCTAACTTTTAGTACCTTAAATTAGGTAAACTAAGGCCGCTATTTTATCTCGGTTATATAATCATTAATTTCTAGAATTACTATTTTTTTGCCTATACCTGCTCTATTTTGCAATTTGATATTTTTAAGAGGTAT
>JAYFRK010000255.1:0-3646 GCA_034925975.1 Clostridium sp. | reverse complement strand
CTAAAAATCGAAGGTATATAATTCAACAGAGAATCTTCGCTACGTTAAGAAGTTCTAAGTTTGTGCCTTTAAAAATTCCCTACCCAGTCCTATGCATCGTCCTGATGCAGTCCTGGCTCCCACCCGTCCTAGGTGGGAATTACGGTAATTTTCAAATTCACAAGCTAAGAACTTCTAGAACTTGCTCAAAATTATCTTAATGAATTATATACTTTCTAAATTTTAGTACCTTAAAGTTGGTAAATTAAGGCGGTTATTGCTTATACAAAACATATATTAACAACTTTAATAGTAATGACTATTTAAAATAGTTAATTTAATAATCAGTGTAAGAATTATATCAATTGACTTACTAAAAAAGCGCAAAGCGCTTTAACCAGATTAGGGTACCAGGGTTTTAGGCGTAGCCTGTTAAATTTATGCTAGCACCTTCTGATTACAATGATACATATATGCGTTAGCCTAGTAATCTTACATTCCGCCATTTTGCCGCAACATACTCATTTTGTGAATTGACGTATATTGAGTAGTAATGCTAGTTATTCCTTTTTTTATAGTTATTAAATAATGGGCTTATTTTATATATTAACGCTGAAATTACAGCAATAAACGCAAATAACCAAGCCATTGGTATTAAGAAGAATGGCTCTATTAGAGTACCATCTGGAGCAACTTCAGACCCAATAATTCCATAAGCAGCTATACAACCAAGTGATATAATAAGTGATATTAAAGAAATAAGATATTTTTTCATAAAAATTTCCTCCCATTAAATTTAGTTAATTTATTTTAATTTTATTTGCAACATAGAGATACTACTTTAATCTACCATCATTTTCATCTTCATACTCTAAAATGTCCCCAGGCTGGCAATCTAGTATTTTGCATAAGGATTCCAGTGTAGAAAAACGAATTGCTTTCGCTTTACTGTTTTTTAAAATAGAGAGATTAGCCATAGTTGTTCCCATTTTTTCTGAAAGCTGCGTAGAATTAATTTTTCTTTTAGCCATCATTACATCAAGGTTCACTATGATTGGCATAATAACATTCCTTTCTAAATTGTTTCATCGTTTTCCTCCTTAATTTTTATGGCAATTTCAAATAATTGGGATAATACTATACATAGAAATCCTATTGTTAAACAAATAATAGTAAATGCAGCAAGAGGCAATTCTAAAGGAATATTTTTGAACCCTACAACTGAATAATCTAAGTATTTTTTACATCCTATAAAAATAAATAATTCAATAAAAGAACATATAGAAATAATTTTTAATGATTTAACACTTTCTATAGAAAAAGGATTATTTTTAACAATCAAACTGCAGAGTTTTTTTAGTTTAAATAGAGCCATTACATATGAAGCTCCAAGTAAATAGAAGCAAGTAGAAAATGTTATAACTAATGCACGATTTAGTATAGAATAATGACTTTCTAAAAATGCTGTAATAATAAGTGGATTTGCTAAATAAAAAATACACGTAATAGAGATTCCTAAAATTACAATCATATTTAAAATTTTAGGAATAAAAATATTTTTCACATTATCAACCTCGATTCTTTTGTTGTTCAATATTGATAATATATAATTATTTATCGTTTTTCAATAAAAAAATTATCTAATTCAATATATATTTATCCTTTGACGATTTCGGAGTATTATGAAATATAACTTTTTACAGCTATATTTATAAAATCCAAAGAATTAAGAAAAACAATCTTTTTATATTGTGAATTTATTATTACAAAAGTAAAAATATAGCACTTGAAATCTAAATCCAAAAACATGTAAAATGAATTAGTGATGTGTATCTTAAAAAAATTTTGGAGGCGTCAGGGGAATGAGCAAGTTATATTTTAGATATGGAGCCATGAATTGTGGTAAATCAACAAACTTACTACAGGTGGCACATAATTATGAAGAACGGGGAATGAAAGTTATTATTATAAAACCTAAAACAGATACAAAAGGAGGAAACACAGTAGTATCTAGGCTTGGAGTAGTAAGAGAAGTGGACATGCTTTTGGCAAAATACGAAAATATATATGAAAAAGTAGAAGAGTGGAACTTAGAACATGGAAAAGTAGATTGTATTTTAGCAGATGAAGTTCAGTTTTTTAGGAGTAACCAAATAGATCAGCTTTTTGAAATAGCTGTAAAGATGGATATTCCAACTATATGCTATGGTTTACGTACTGACTTTCAGATGAAAGGGTTTGAGGGGAGCACAAGATTGCTTTTAATAGCCCATAGTCTGGAAGAATTAAAGACAATTTGTACTTTTGGTAAAAAAGCTTTATTAAACGGAAGAAAAGTTAATGGAGAATTTGTGTTTGAAGGAAAACAAATAGCTATAGATAAAGAAGATAACGTTGAATATCAATCTCTTTGCCCTAAATGCTATTTTAGATATAAAGAGAAGTATGAACAGAAAAAGAATATTTGTGCAAAAGATATAGATATGGATATAATAATATAATAAGCTTAAACTTAAATAAAGATAGTATGGATAAAAGGGGTGTGAACATGGGAAGAAAAAGCACGGTTGGAGGGCAAGCAGTAATAGAAGGCGTAATGATGAGAGGAAGTAAAGGAGTTGCTACTGCAGTTAGAAAGAGCAATGGTGAAATAGAGATAGATTTTAATGAAAGTATACCCCTAACCAAAAGATATAAAATATTCTCTATTCCTATAATTAGAGGTTTTGTAACATTAATTGATTCGTTAATTCTAGGGATAAAGACTTTAAACTATTCAGCATCTTTTTTTATGGAAGAGGATGAAGATGTTGAGCCATCTAAAGTAGATAAATGGATTGAGGGAATATTTAAAGATAAAACTGACGATGTTGTAATGGGCTTTTCCTTTATTATTTCTTTAATAATTTCAGTAGGGTTATTTTTTATACTTCCAACTTTTGCTGCTAACATATTTAAAAAAGCCAATGTTAATAATACATTTGTTCTAAATATATTTGAAGGTATAATAAGAGTAAGTATATTCTTACTGTATTTATATCTTATAAGTAAAATGGAAGATATAAAAAGAGTGTTCCAATATCATGGAGCAGAACATAAAACAATATTTTGCTATGAAAAAGAGAAAGAATTGACTCCTGAAAATGCAAAAGAACAAGGCAGATTACATCCGAGGTGTGGTACTAATTTCTTGTTCTTAGTTATGATGGTAAGTATTATATTGTTCTCTTTTACTGGGTGGAATTCTATTTATGAAAGAATATTATATAGAATAATTCTATTGCCAGTTGTTTCTGGAGTCACTTATGAACTTATTAAATGGATGGGAAGCAGCAAAAATAAACTTTCTCAGATATTATCTTATCCAGGGCTTATGCTCCAAAAAATAACTACCCAAGAGCCTGATTTAAGCCAGCTGGAAGTTGCAATACAATCACTTAAAGTAGCAGAAGGTATAGAGACTGTAGAGAGTATAAAAAGAAAAGCTGAAGCTAAAGAATTAAAAATTGACTATGAGCATACTAATGATGATGAGTCAAGTTTAAATAAAGAAGATATAGAAGAGAAATCAATAATTACAGAATAATCACTTGCAATTTGCAAGTGATTTTTATCCGATGACAAGTTCATTAAGTAATTTAGAAAGGGTGTTATTTTGAAAATAGGA
>JAYFRK010000295.1:0-7777 GCA_034925975.1 Clostridium sp. | reverse complement strand
ATTAAAGGGAAACTCTATTACAGATAAATACATACAGGAAGCTGTTGAAGATTCATTAAAAAGACTTATTTATCCTTCGATAGAAAGAGAAATAAGAGCAGAATTAACTGATAAGGGAGAAGAAGGTGCCATAGAAATATTTAAAGCTAATTTGAAAGCACTTTTAATGCAAGCTCCTATAAAAGGAAAAGTAGTACTTGGATATGATCCAGGTTTTAGAACAGGTTGTAAGATTGCTGTTTTAGATGACACAGGAAAGCTTTTAAATATTGCAACAGTATATGCTACAGCACCTCAAAATGATATAGAAGGTTCCATTGCAAAACTTAAGGAACTAGTATACAAACATAATGTAGATGTTATATCTCTTGGAAATGGTACAGCTAGCAGAGAATCAGAAGAAGTTATAGCAAAACTCATTGATGAAGTTAAAAAGGAAAAGGGGAAAGATCTATCTTATGTAGTAGTATCTGAAGCAGGAGCCTCTGTTTATTCAGCATCAGAATTAGCTTCTAAGGAATATCCTGATATAAACGTATCTATTAGAGGAGCTATATCCATAGGAAGAAGACTTCAAGATCCAATGGCTGAGCTTGTAAAGATTGATCCAAAATCAATTGGGGTTGGACAATATCAACATGATGTAACTCCTAAAAGGTTAGATGAATCTTTAAAGGGAGTTGTAGAAGATGGAGTTAACAGCGTTGGGGTAGATTTAAATACAGCCACACCTTCACTTCTATCATATATATCAGGAATAAATTCAACTATTGCAAAAAATGTAGTTGATTATAGAGAAGAAAATGGTAAATTCAAAGATAGAAAAGAACTTTTAAAAGTTAAAAGATTAGGACCAAAGGCTTATGAGCAATGTGCAGGTTTCTTAAGAGTACCAGAAAGTAAGGAAGTTTTAGATAACACAGCAGTACATCCAGAATCATATAAAGCTGCAAAAGCTCTTTTAAACATTTTAAGTTATAGTGAAGCAGATGTTAAAATAGGAAAATTAGTGGATATTGACAGCAAAGTACAGGAAGCTGGAATAGATAAATTAGCAGAAAATATAGGAATTGGAGTTCCTACACTTCAAGACATAATAAAAGAGATTAAGAAGCCGGGTAGAGATCCTAGAGAAGAACTTCCTAAACCTATATTTAAAAAAGGCATAGTAGATATAAATCAGTTAAAACCTGGGATGGTTTTAAATGGAACTGTAAGAAACGTAGCTGACTTTGGAGCTTTTGTAGATATAGGAGTACATCAAGATGGCTTAGTTCATATAAGTCAATTAGCAGATAAGTTTGTAAAGCATCCTCTTGATATAGTTAAGGTTGGAGATATTGTTCAGGTTAGAGTAATAGAAGTGGATGATAAAAGAGGTAGAATATCATTGTCCATGAAAGAAATAGAATCATAAAAATTAAGTTGAATTTTGAATACAGAAAGTATATAATAAATGTATAAATTAAATATTGTATCTTCAGGGCAGGGTGTGATTCCCGACCGGCGGTATAGTCCGCGACCCGTAGAAATACGGCTGACTTGGTGAAATTCCAAGACCGACAGTAAAGTCTGGATGGAAGAAGGTATAGGTAGTTGCATTAGATTTTTTTGCCCTGACGATTTTTAAATTGTCAGGGTTTTTTGATTTTTAAACTGCCCATACCCTTGAAGATAGAAATAGGGGGTATTAAGATGAAAAATAGAAAACTAAACACAATGATTAAAATTTCACTGCTATCAGTAATGGCATTTATTCTTATGTTCTTCGAGGTATCAGTACCACTTTTTCCAGAATTTTTAAAGATAGATATAAGTGATCTGCCAGCTTTACTAGGTGCCTTTGCATTAGGACCTGTAGAAGGAGTAGGAATAGAATTATTTAAAAACATACTTAAATTAATATTTAAGGGAACTCAGACTGGATTTGTTGGAGAATTTGCTAACTTTATAGTAGGAGCAATCTTAGTTGGTACTGCTGGAAGTATATATAAGATGAAAAAATCTAAAAAGACAGCAATATTGGGATTATTAGCAGGCTCAATAGCAATGTCTATAGTAGCATCTGTATTAAACTATACTATATTCTTACCTCTATATGCTAAAGCTTTTAAGGCTCCAATAGACGCTTTCGTAGCTATGGGCGCTAAAGTTAATCCAAGCATAAAGAATGTAAAAGATCTAGTAATGTGGTCTATATTACCTTTTAATTTATTAAAAGGAATTGTAGTATCAGTAATAACAGTACCTATATATAAAAGTGTTTCACCAATACTTCATAAAGAAGAAGTTGAAAAAAGTAAAAAAGGTGCTTTTGAAAATTAATAATATCGAAAGAAAGTTGCACCGCAGCTTAAGTAAAGTGCAACAAAATAGCGGCATGTAAGATTACTAGGCTAATGCATATATGTATCATTGAGAAACCTTCAGTTGATGCATATATGCTAGCCAGTAATCTTACATGCCTTAATTAGTTGCAAATAAAAAGTACTATAGTAAATATTATGAGGACTTCAAAAAGCAAAATGATAATTTTGCCTGGCGTAGCCACACTGTAAAGTTACTAAGTAAGTATTATTGAGTAAAACTTAAAAAATTACTATAAATAAATGCGATAGCATGTTTATATTTTTCAAAACTGTTTTTTAATAGTTATACATACTATATAACTATTTCTAAGGAGTAAAACTCCTAATAATTCTTTTAATAAACAGAGCTCTTGGCTTCAGAGGGAGTTTTTACTCCCACTGAAGCTTAGAAATCGCTATCCAGGGACGTAGCCACTCTTCACTCCAACTTTGAAGAAAAGCAGAGATCCCAAATCTTCGATTTGGTGCGTAGCTTTCACAGAATGTGATGGGAGTATTAGAGCGGGTAGTCATCGGATAAACGTCACTTGGAGTTACAAATCTCCTCTGAAGTCTAGGAATCTTCTTATATACCTTAATTCCCACATAGGACGGGTGGGAGCCAGGCCTGCATCAGGACGATGCATAGGACTGGGTAGGGAATTTTTAAAGGTACAAACTTAGAACTTCTTAACGTAGCGAAGATTCTCTGTTGAATTATATACCTTCGATTTTTAGCACCTTACTCTGTAGTTACTAAGGCCGCCATTTTATCGCACTATACTTAAAGTACGTTTCTTTTCCACATGAGAACGGCATTTGTACCATCCTCGTAATAATTTTTTCTAATACCTTCTTCAATAAAACCATACTTTTTATATAGATTTTTAGCTACGGTATTAGTTTCTCTGACCTCTAAAGTTATAGATGGTATTTCTAATTCCTTACAGATATCGATTATATTTTCAATGAGAACATTGCCTGCACCTATACCTCTAAAATCAGGATCTACTGCGATATTTGTTATATGGGCCTCATCTATAATAATCCATATTCCAGCATAACCTATAACTATATCGTCTTTTTTTACTACGATATATCTTGTAAATTTATTTTTTAATTCATTTTTTAAAGATTCCAAACTCCATGGAGGATTGAAACATATATTATTTATTTCTAGAACATCTATAACATTACTCTCATCCATAGGGTAGATAAATAAATCATTCATTTGTAAGTCCCCTTACTTTATTTTCATATTCTCTTTCAGCTTGAGACTTTTTAAGATAAATAGGTGAAAAGGTTAATAGGCTATCATTAAGTCCTTTTTTTAGATTTTGCAATCCTAGTTCACCAAGGGAAGATGCTCTAGTTAAATTTATGTTTGCAGGAGCAAAGTATACGTTGTTAAGGCTACTAGAAAGCTTTTCACTAAATTTATATACACCATCACCTATAAAGCTAACGGATTCTGATTCATTATCTTTTATAAGAGAAATTAGTTCATCGATATGAAGAGCCATATAGTCTGTAAGCCTTTCTAATTTTCCCTGAGTAAATTTATATAAAGCTGTATAAACATTATCTCTTAAGGCGTCCATTATTGGACATATAATCCCTTTAGTATAAGCCAAATTGTAAGCTAGGCCGTCTAAAGAAGAAATACCAATAAGCGGTTTATTTGTGCCCTGAGCTAACCCTTTTATAGTGGCCATACCAATTCTAAGACCTGTAAAGGAACCAGGACCACTTGATACTACAAACCCATCAATACTATCTAAATCTAAACTTAAATTTTTAAGCAAGGCATCTATTTGAGGCATTAATATAATAGAATGCTGTTTTTTATCATTAAATGTTATTTCGCCAAGCAATTTTCCATCTTCTACAATAGCACAGGAAGCACTTGCTGATGAAGAATCTACGCTAAGAACTCTCATATTTTAATCTCCTTTACGTAATCATATCTGCTGCCATTAAATTGTATATCTATTTTTCTAAAGTTTTCTCCCTTGTCAGGAAGCTTTTCTATTGTAATCTTAATATGTTCTTTTGGAATTAATTCTCCTATATAATTTGCCCATTCAATTATGGTTACGCCATCTCCGAATATGTATTCATCAAAGCCTATAGCTTCAATTTCATCAGGATCGTTAACTCTATATACATCAAAATGGTATAATTTATGCCTTCCATTATATTCATTTACTATATTGAAAGTGGGGCTAGTTATATGGTCCTGGATGCCTAGTCCTGTGGCTATGCCTTTTGTAATATGAGTTTTACCAGTGCCTAAGTCACCTATTAGGCAAATTATATCTCCGTTTTGCGTTCTTTTACCTATTTCAACACCTAAATTAATAGTTTCATCAACATTATCAATTATAAACTCCATGTATATTCACTCCTAAGTTTAATACGTTATAACCAAATAGCTATACTAGTTATTTTATACTAAAATAGGATAAAATAAAAGTAGATAACAAGCAAAGACACTCTTTCAGAGTGCCTTATTGAATTTAAAATTCAACCTATGTAAGTTTTTATAGTTGTTAGCTAAGGGATAAAGCGTTTTTTAAATGATTTAGAGCGCTTTTGCAAATAAGATTTTCATTTGCCATACTGTCCATCATAGATAGAGCTTTTTCTTTACTTAATCCATCTCTGTATGGCCTATCTTCTGTTAATGCTTGATATATATCACAAACTGCTATAATTCTAGATTCTTCACTTAAAGCTTCAGAAGACAAGCCAGCAGGGTAACCTTTACCATTTAATTTTTCATGATGATTAGAAGCCCAATCTCTTATATCTTCAATATTGTCTATTTTGTCCAATATTATGTAAGTATAATATACATGAGATTTTATTATAGAAAACTCGTCTTTATCAAGAGGACCTTCTTTGTCTAATACTTTAGATGGTATAGCTAGTTTGCCAATATCGTGTAGAAGGCCTGCTATTTTCATTTTCTTGCACTTTTCTTCTGAGTATCCTAAGTATTTTGATATTTTAAGGGCGAGTTCTGAAATTCCTATAGAATGTCTAGCTGTAAAATTACTCTTAGAATCTATTATATTAGAAAAAATAAAGGCTATTGTCTCAAAATCATCTAAGTCTAGATAGATATCTAATTTAGGAGAGATATTATCCAAAATAGAGCCTATAAAGGCTATGTTTTCTAAGTCAAACCAAAATAAATCTTTAGATGCAACATCAAAAAATGCATTAGAAACTTTTGGTGAAAGTATTATACCAGCATTAGATTTTACCCAATTGATTATTCTAGTTTGTTGTTTATATGGAGGAACGTTCTCTTCATATAACAGTTCAACTAAATCAGCTAATCTTACAATTTGGCTTTCTATTGGAGTTTTATTTCCTTTTAAATTCATAGGGCCAGTACCATTATAGTTTTCATGATGATATAAAATTATATTTGATATCTTATTAAAAGTAGAAAAGGGCTGTAATATATCATAGCCTTTTATACAGTGTTCCCTTATATACCCGCCTGGAATATGACTAGATTTCAAACTGTTTGTTGCTCCTATGTCGTGTAAAATAGCAGCTAAATGGAGATTTTTCATATCCTGCTTACACAAGTTTAAAGCATATCCTATTCTAAGTGCTATATAAGCAGTACGTTTTGAATGGTTAGTAAATTCGTGATCTGAATAATTTATATTTGATACATCTTCAATTATATCTTCTTTATCCCCAATTGAACTAATTTCAGCTAAATCAAGAGCTATAGACATAGCTCGTATAGTCTTAGATAGACTTATATTCATGTTTTTACCTCACTTTGAAATGTTATCATTAATTTTATAATAATTCTAACACAATATTTTTTATTATAAAACATAGTATTTGTAAAATCTATAGTTTAATTAGTATAATTTACCACAATACATGCTTTAAATATATATTATGGTAAATTATATATGATATAAAAAATTTAAGAGTTTAGGTGCTTTAAGTTAATTAAATAAGTATTAAAAAATATGTTGCATATGTTTAATATGCATGATATAATATTAATCGTGTCGAAGGGGTATGGCTCAATTGGTAGAGTAGTGGTCTCCAAAACCATTGGTTGTGGGTTCAAGTCCTACTGCCCCTGCCATTTTCAAAACGGAAAAAACAAAAACTGAACAAAGTAAAAAATCGCACTAAGTTTATAAGAGCTTGTGCGATTTTTTTATCTAAAAATATTTTTAATCATTTCATATAGCTAAGATTGTATGAAGGTGATTTAATAAATATGTATCTGTGAATTATACTTAGTTATATTTTAAAGTAAATAAAGGTTATGATATAGATAATATAAAGAATAAAACAAGTATATTTGGAGGTGCTGTAATGGATGAAAAAAATTAGAATTTACTATTTTTGTATTGAAAGTCTGTCAGAAAAACTAGGAATGGATGCTAAAAAAGTAAACAAGCTAATTAAGGATACAAACTCTGAATAGAAAATTATACGAGAAAACCTAGTTTTGTTAATTCACAATGGTAGAATAGATTCGTAATCAAATTATAAACTTGGAGAGATTGAATGATAACAATAAAAAAATTTAAAAACACTTTGTTAGATGAAATTAGACAATTAGAAATAACAGAATACCAAAAGGATTATGTAAATGTTGATTTTGATGAGATAATAAAAATGGTTCAACATCATCCGAATATGAATGTATTTGGAATATACAATGATAATATCATTGTAGGTTTTGCATGTTGTCTTTTAGATGATGATGGAGATATGAATTTGCTAAAATTTATGATTGATTACCGTTATCAAGGAAACGGGTATGCAAAAGTAGCTCTAGGACTGATATTGGACTTAATGAAACCATTTGCGGCTAAAGAGGAATTATGGCTGAGCGTGCACCCTCAAAATGTTGTAGCAATTAAACTTTACAAAGAAATTGGATTTTTACAACAGAAAACACAATTCGATGCTGATGATGAAATATTTTTCAAATACATTTTTGCTTAATAAGTATAAATTTTTGCTAGTGCAAAATCTCTAAGACCAATCTGAGTAGTAACATTTAATTTTAGTGAAAAATAGGTAGAAATAAGATTTATTATATTTACATAGTTCTTCCTCCGTAGGAATGGGTTTCATAATTACACATTATATAAAATATGATAAGATAAAATACGAAAATTAGCATTATATGAGGAGGAATTTTAATGTCGAAATTAATAAAATGTAAAACATGTGGACAAGAGATTGCAAAAGGTGTGAAAAAGTGTGTTCATTGTGGAAAAGACCAAAGAAACTTTTTTATGAAACATAAAATTTTAACTGGAATTATTGTATTAGCTATATTAGGTGGAATTGCATCAATAGGAAATAAGCCTAAAAAAGTAGGCGAAACTAAGCCTACTACTGCGTCTACAACAAGTACAAAAACT
>JAYFRK010000022.1:0-5401 GCA_034925975.1 Clostridium sp. | reverse complement strand
CTATAGTATCTCCAGCATCCACTACTATCGTATTTGGATTTTCTGCTTTTAATTTTTTCACTGCAGTTGATACTTGAGTTAAGCTACCTGATAAATCATTAGATGCATTAGTTGCATAATCATATGGATAAAATACTCCATGCATATCACTTGTAGCAAGTATTTGCAGTGTTACAGCATTAGAATCCGTTGCTGCAAAGACTGTAGATGGCGTTATTAATGTAAAAATCATTAAAAATGCCACTATGCTTGATGTCAATTTTTTAAACTTTAGATTTTTGAACAACATTATCCCCCCTAAAATTTTGTCTCCAAATTATTACTTAATATGTAAGTATATGTATACAAGTAACACTTTGGACTATAATTAAATTATAGTAATTTATTCATTATATGTAAACAGCCATTAGAAATATTAACCAATATATTACACTTGTTTAATAATCACAATAATTATTTAACTATTTTTAGAATACTGAGTATAATTTTTTCTGTTTTGTTAATTAACCTACTGCTTTATTAAGATTAATTAAAATTTTTAACAATATTTTTTTAAAACCTTTTAAAAAAAAGCTGTTTTAAAAGAAGATATAAATAGTCTTCTTTTAAAACAGCTTTTCATCATAATTTTATTTAAGTTCTGTTTCTAGTAGCTTTCCATCACTTATTGAAGCTACTCCTCCATCATACATTTGAAAGAATATACCCTTATAAGCAGTATCTTTGTTTGATTTTAACTCTGTTACTACTCCCTTTAAATTGTCATTTATATATATATTGCCATCTCTTGTTACATATGCATCTTTTTTATTAATAGCATCTTTTAGTTTTACACTTTTCCACTCACTTACATCATCATTTATTGTTCCATAGTATATATTTTTTATTTTAGATGAACCATTGGAAGCATCTCCTTCAAGTTCTCCAACATAAATCATATCATTTTCATCAACACCCAATAAGGATAGCTTGTCTACTCCATCTATAGATATTGGCTTAGTTTTCCCTGTAACATAAACATTATTTTTTGTAAGAGACTCATATGCTATTCTATCGTCATTAGGTATTATTTTAATATCTCCAATAAAATAAACCTGAGTTTTAATTTCATTTATTCTCTTCACTATATTTATACTGTGAATACTGCTTCTTCCACCTTTTAAAGAAGTTTTAATATATATCATATTTGTAAGTGGTGATAGTTGAAGATCTACAATCTCTGAGGTTTTATTTGTAACAAATGCAGTCTCTTCTTGTTCTTTGGTCTCTAGTTTATCTTTTTCATCTCTTTCAGCGTCATATGAATAGAATAAAAATTTTGAGCTTTTATTATATTCTTTCTTAGTTGATATAAGAAGTATATTTCTATCAGGTGCCCATTTATAAAAAGATACCTTTTGATTATCTTCAAAATCCACCTTTTTTTCTTTTCCTGTATATATATCTATAATTCTAAGCTCATCATCTTTGTAATAAGAAAGATAACCTCCATCGTAAGATACTGATACATGTTCAGCAGCTTCTGGAATAGAAACGTCTGCTTTCTTCTTCTTTTTTTCTTTTTCTTTATCAACTTTTGTAGAAACTATTGTTCCACTTACCCCCTGGGAACCAAACAGATAGTTGTCTACATAATAGAGAACAGCTACTTGCATAATTAAAGATATAAGTATCCATATAATTATTCTTTTTAAAGCTTTCATTTATTACTCTCCTTTAAGGTTCAACGTATATAACAGATGGTATTGATCTTTCTCCAAGTGCACTATCAGGTTCATTAATTACCTTTCCTTCATAGTACATAGTAGTAGATGATCCACCGTCTAAATTACTAGCATTATAAGCACCATGTTCATATAGTACATCTTGTACATCTCTTAGAGTTGCAGCCAATCTTTTTACTTGTTTACCATCAAGAACTAGTAAAAGTATGCTTCCATCTTTTCTTTGGGCTATAGCTGTTCTAGGGGCTTTTCCCCAGCCACCATCTCCACTTGTAATAGTCTTTTTGCCATTAACTATTAATGCTGGTCCAAAAGAAACCGCATCTGTTACACCCTTCTTCTCAAGATCTGCCACAGAATGCTTTCCAACTAGCAACGCACCTTTTTCAGTCATTGCAACAATATCATCTTTTATATTATCATTTTTATAATCATTGTATACAGTTTTACCCTTGGACATTATTATTCCTCTTGGCATTCCACCATTTCCTGCCCACTGCTTACCATTAGCAGATTCATCAGTAAATCCACCAGCATTTATAGCAGCTACAGCGTTATTATTTTTTGCTATTTTACTGGTAGTTTCTCCAGCTTTTTTTATTTTGCTACTGTAGCCTACTCTAACCCTTTTTGGATTGTGAATTACTAAAAGATATCCTTTAAATGTTTTTCCGTCTATATCATATCTTTCTATAGTATTATCATGAGTATTTTTAATCTGCAATTCTTCCTCATTCTCTGAATTTTGCTGTATATCTTCTATTTTGTTTCTGTTTAGTATTTCATTAATACGATCTTTTGATAAAAAAGTTGTTGCAATCCATTGATGGCTAAGAGTAGTCATAGCAGCTCCTACCATTGTACTTTTTGCATTTTCAAAAGGTCCATAGTAAAGCATAAATGGACCTGTTATTCCTGTAAATACAATCTCGAAAACTAGAAAAGCTATAAATATTTTGAAAGAAAACTTTTTTTTCTTCTTTCTCTTCCCCTTGTTATTATCTCTTGTATTTTTATTATTCATTAATTACTCATCCTTTTTTATAAAATTATTCACTTTTTTTAAATAATCCAACTTATATTGTACAATAATTACAGCTCTTTTCAAATTAAATTTTTTGTAAACATAAGAAATTTTATCTTTTTTCTTCGTTATTTAACTGAATATTACCATTTTTTGTTTCCTCTGTTTTATCTTCTTTTGGTACATTAGAATTGTTTTCTGCATTTGTATCAACTTTATCTTTATCTTTATTTCCATCCACTTTATTTTCTGTATCATTTTTATTTCCTAAATTTGAATTATCTTTTGGTACAGTATTGCTGTTTTTATTTACTTTATTGTATTTATCTTGTTTTTTATTTTCATATTTTTCATAAAGTTCTGTTTCATCGTCTTCGTAATTATTTTTATTACTCTTACTTCCTTTTCCAGAATCGATTTGTGTTTTATATGACTCTAAAACTTTCTTAAATGAAGCTATATTCAAGTCTTTTTTACTATATATTTTATCATCAAAAATGAAATCGTGCATTATTTTTGCATTTTGTTCTTTATCCATTATTAAAACCCAGCCCTTATTTTTAAATGTCACAGGTTCGCTTATTTCAGTTACTGGAATTTGAATTTGATCAATCTTAAAATTATTTATTCTATACACGGTATAAGCATAATTAAGAATATCACTAATATCCATATTTGTTTTAAAATATGGCAGTAATTTTGATGCCATCATAGGATATTTTAATACATTCACATCTGAAATTTTATTTACTAATAATGAAATAACTTCTCTTTGTCTTTTTGTTCTATCATAATCTCCATTACCTAGTTTTCTTATTCTAACATAGCTTAAAGCTTGTTGTCCATCTAACCTCTGCATGCCTGCCTGTTTAACTAAATGTGGGTTTTCTGGATTTACCTCTGGTATGAACTTATTCATCTCTTTCATTTCTTCTTTTGTAACATTAATATCTAATCCTCCAACAGCATCCACTAACTTTTCAAAACCTTTAAAATTGATAATTGCATAATTATCTAATTTTATTTTAAAATTTTCTTCAATTGTCTTTCTTAATAAATCTGCTTCACCTAATGCAAATGAATGATTAATCTTTTGTTCTCCATGACCTGGTATTTTAACATAACTATCTCTCATTATAGAAGTTATCTTTACTTTCTTGTGAATATTATCAATGGATAATATCAAAATTGCATCTGCTCTAGCCTTTTCGTCTAGAGTTCTTGCGTCATTACCTATTAATAATATATTTGTTATTCCATCCATCTCTTTATAATCTTTTTTATCCGTTCCATCATTCACGTTATTTTTAGTAGAATCATCTTTAACGTAGCTATTGCTTAAGAATAAGTGATACAAATATGCTCCTGTTGATAAAACTATAAATAATATTCCTATAATTATAATAGATATTATTGTTCTCTTCTTAACTCTATTTTCATCACTTTTTTCATGCTTCGCCATATAAACTCACTCCCAATTTTTTATAGAATTATAACCTATTTAAAACATAACTTAGAAACTATATTGTTTTTATTCATATTAATCAGTGTGTCCATATTGCTTATAAATCTTAATTTAATTATATAATAAAATTATACTTTAATAGTTTAATAAATAATTACATTTTGTAATACGAATTTATGTATTTAAAAGTTTTTAATTTTTTCAAACAAAAAAACGTCAAATTAATGACGTTTTAGATATATCAAAGTCTTCTAGATGCATCATGTGCAAGATCCGACCTTTCACATTCATCATATTTGAGAGTAACTTGATAACACAGTTTACTCCCTTTCATTCTTTCAGATGCATAACATAATCCATTGGATCTATAATCTAAAAATGGCTCATCTATTTGTTCTGGATCTCCAATAAGTACTAGTTTAGTTCCTTCTCCCACCCTTGTAGTTATGGCTTTCACTTGTTTAGGAGATAAATTTTGAGCTTCATCAATTATAACCCAATTCTTAACTATAGATCTTCCTCTTAAAAAAGCCACTGCTTCAGTAGTTATAATTCTTCTGTCAAATAGTTCTTTGATTTTATCATTCAATTCTTTTTCATTTTTATATCTTTCTTTTTCGTCTGAATCAATTAGTATTTCTAAATTGTCTAGTACTGGTCTCATATAGGGAGCTATCTTTTCTTGCTCAGTCCCTGGTAAATATCCTATATCTTCATCCATAGTTACATTTGGTCTGCAAACTAGAATTCTCCTATACTCTCCACTGTTCTCTTCTAAAATTTTATTAAGTCCCACAGCAAGTGAAAATAAGGTTTTCGCAGTGCCAGCTGGCCCCTTTATAATCGCCAATGGCACTTCCTTTGCACTTGTAAATAGAGCCTCTAACATAAATCTTTGTCCTATGTTTCTAGGCGAAATTCCCATGGGCATCATATCCTTAAATACAAGAGGTACAATTCTTTCACCATTGAATTTAGCTAAAGCAGTTTTCCTCGGATTCTCTAGTGAATGAATTAAAAGAAACTCATTTACACATAAGTTAGGTTTTAAATATTCTTCACTAGTCTCTAAATATATTTTTAATTCATCTACATCCAACCATTTATTCTTATAAAATAAATCTATATTATCTGATGAAGTATATACTTCCCTTCTACCTTTATATTGATCATCATATTCTGGAACAA
>JAYFRK010000435.1:0-6116 GCA_034925975.1 Clostridium sp. | reverse complement strand
ACACTTACCACCTGATCATTTACTACCAATTCGCCGATCCCCAGCTCACCCCATTTTTTTATCCACAGCCATCATTTTCATCATTTTTTCATCTTGTAATGCATCCTTAATTATTTGGATTAATTTATCATTAGTTAATTCTACCTTATATAGTTTAGATAAATCTTTAGCCTTACTTGGATCTACCTTAGTTAGATCTCCTCTTGAAACTATATCATATTTTGCATCAGCTAGTTTCATGAAATCTTCAGTAGCAGCCATGAACTTTTTACCAAATACTTCTGCATCATTCATTATAGCACCAAAGTTTGGCATTTGTCCTTGTATGTCACCTGCTTCAGCTGATATTTTTTCAAGATCATATACAAAATATTTTTTATCTTTAAATCCAACTGGCATAAACGCTTTTGCTGCTTCAGGAATTTCTACTACATATTTTACCTTTGGAACTTTTGCAGTAGCATCTACATCTGCCCAAGTTTTCATCTCTATTGGCATTCCATTAATGCTTATCTTAATATTTCCTTCTACTTGAGCCTTTTTATTTTCGTCACTAGTTTTTGATTTAGCATCTATTCCCATTTTAAAAGTGTTTATTATTGGAAGTATTTGAGCTAACATAGCCTTTTCATCTTCTGATAAATTTTCACCTTTTAAGTTTATGTCAAATTGCATTTGTTGCTCAGCTGAAGTTATATTTTGGTTCATTCCATAAGCTTTAAGTAATTCATCCATAGGTGAAATATTCTTATCAATATTTCTATCTATGTACAATCCTAATAGATATGAATAACCTGATTTATATGTTTGGTCTGATATATTGGTTAATATTTTTCTAGCCTCTTTAATATCCTTTTCATTTGGATTAACCCTGATTTGCTTTAGTAATTCATAAGCTTTTGTTTTTAATTCTTGGTCATTTACTTTAGTTTCTGCTTGTACACTTTCTCCAGTTGCAGCCATAGCTTTTATTGGTTGTACACCTATTCCGCCTAATAACATCCCCGCTGTTAAAACTATAGAAATAATTTTTTTATTCTTCACACATACTCCTCCTTTTTTTACACCATAATCATATTAGTGAAAATATTACCACAATATATAGCTTAACTTATTTAAAGAATTTTATCAATTATATTAATACACTTTTAAAACCTATGAAAGCTGTTTATACTATTATAAGTCCATGATGTTCAAATAAGCTTTTACTTATTATAGTAAATTATACAAAACATTTAAAAATAATTTAACATTTTATTTAAACATGCTATTATATATAAATGAAACTATTGTATTTTATTACTTTCTAAAACAATTGCGGAGGAAATGATATGTTATCTAAATTTTTAGTATCTCACTTTATAAAAGATTATGAGAATATACATAACAGCAAAGTAAGAGATTCCTATGGATATTTAGGTGGTACTGTAGGAATAATCGTAAATGTAATACTATTTTTAGTCAAGCTATCTGTAGGTCTTATTGTGAAAAGTATTGCAGTTACTGCAGATGCCTTTAACAATCTTTCAGATGCTCTATCATCTGTAATAACCATAGCTGGATTTAAACTTGCATCAAAACCAGCCGATAAAGAACATCCTTTTGGGCATGGAAGAATAGAATATATATCTGGGCTTATAGTGTCTTTTATGGTAATGTTAGTTGGATTTGAATTTACTAAATCCTCATTTAATAGAATAGTAAATCCTCAAAAAATAAGCTTTGAAATAATTCCTTTTATTTTAATTTTAATATCAATTCTAGCAAAGGTTTGGCTTAGTAAATTTAACAAGTATATCGGTAAGAAAATAGATTCTTCAGCACTTCAAGCTTCTTCTTTAGATGCACTTGGTGATGTAATAACCTCTAGCACTGTTGCCCTTTCATTATTAATCTCAAAATGGGTAACATTTCCTATCGATGGCTATATAGGAATATTAGTTTCATTATTTATTTTATATTCTGGCTTTTCTTTAACTAGAGATACTATAAATCCTATTCTAGGTGAAGCTCCTAGTCCTGAATTTGTAGAAAAAATCAAAAATGAAGTTTTAAAATATGATTATATAACTGGTGTACATGATATAATAGTGCATAACTATGGTCCTGGAAGACGTATGGCGTCACTTCATGCAGAAGTACCTTGTGATATTTCAATAATACAAATTCACGAAATAATAGACAAAGCTGAAAGAGAATTATCAGATAAGTTAAATATAATTTTAGTTATACACATGGATCCAATTAACACCAATGACAAAGAAATTATTACTTCTAAACAGGAAATAGCTAAAATTTTGGGTGATATTCCTGCTGTAGATTCTTTTCATGATTTTAGAGTTGTAGGAGAAGGTGAATTTAAGAACTTAATATTTGACATAGTTGTCTCTTCAGATTTTAATATAGATAAGGATGGACCTATTCTTGAAGATAAAATAAATGAAGAATTAAAAAAAATTCACGCAAATTATAACGCTTTAATTAACATAGATAAAAAATATATATAGTTTAATTTACTAGCATTCATTTTTTAATTCTCTAACATTTGTAAGTTAATATATTAACATTTACTCTTTAATGTAGTATTATTATCTTGTAACATATTATATGTTACTCATACTTCCCATAACCCTATTAAGTTTACGATCTTTACACAATCTTTAATCATTACCTAAGCTAAAATCCAATATTAATACATCCGTCTGTATTAATATTGGATTTACAAAGGAGGGAATTTGTGGTGGTTTTCAAAAGAACTATAAAAGAAAAATTATCTTTATTATTATGTATCTCTGCAGTTATTCCAATAGTTTTTATTTCTTTGTTTAATTACTACATACATAAAAGCACAGCAGAAAGCGACTTTTATAAAATGATGCAGTATTCATCTAACCACGTATCTTCAATAGTAAGTGATACCATCAAGTACAACGTGGAAGCAGTAAATATGCTAAGCAATAGTAATTACATAAAAGGAGTTTCTTCAAATCCATCCTTGGAACCAGAAATGATGAATTTCATGTATAATTTCAGAAATACTCATAAAGATATTATAACAACCTATTTTGGAAATATAATGGGTCATCAATATGCAACAGTAGATAAAATTCCTGAAGGATTTGATCCAAGAACAAGACCTTGGTTCAAAGACGCTATGAAAAATCCAGGTAAGGCTATTATAACCTCACCTTATGAAGACTCAAATCAAAAGGGTAGATATGTTATTACTGTAGCAGAAACTGTAAAAGATGCTAATGGTCAAGCTGTTGGAGTTGTAGGCACAGATATAACTCTTTCATATCTTGCTGATGTAGTTTCTAATATAAAATTAGGAAATGCCGGTTATACTGCCATTATAGACTCTACTAATAGAATTATAGCTATTAATAATAAAGATTTATTAGGAAAAACTTCTAAAGAAGAACCTTGGATTAACAACGCTATAAAAGATTTAGGTAAAAATTCTATAGTAGATATACATGGAAGTAAATATATATCTTATACAGTGGAAAATCCTGCAACTGGTTGGAAAATGGCTTCCTTTATACCTCTAAGTGAATTAAAGGGGATGCTATCAAAAACAAGAAATACTATAATCTTTGCAAGTTTTATTTTCTTGGCAATAGCTGTACTTATGGGAAATTTATTTGGAAAGCAGATTTCAAAATCTATAAAAAATATAGTTACCATTATAGAAAAAATAAGTGGCGGAGACTTTTCCCATAACATTGAAACTAATAAAAAAGATATAGAAGAACTTCAAGTAGTAGCAAAATCATTAAATAAAATGATTATTGACATCAATTCTTTACTTAAAAGTATTGAGGATTCATCTATACACCTTAAAGAGTCTTCTGAAAATTTGGTAGCTATTACTGAAGAATCTAGTTCAGCTTCAGAAGAAGTGGCAACAGCTGTACAGACTATAGCTAAAGATACTTCTGATCAATGTTCAAGCTTACAAAACAGCACAGATACAATACTTTCTCTTGGAAAAGAAGTAGATATCTCTCTTCTTAATAGTAAAAACATGAATGAAGCCTCTGATAAAGTAAGTAAAGCTGCTGGAAATGGTATTGTCAGCATAAATGATTTAAAGAAAAACTATAATCTAAACTCTGAAGCTAATAGTAAATTGTTAGATGAAGTAGATGATCTTGATAAGAGTTCTAAGAAGATAATGGATATTACTAATAGCATAAAGAGTATTACAGAACAGACTAATCTACTAGCACTAAATGCTAGCATAGAAGCAGCTCGAGCAGGTGAAGCCGGCCGTGGCTTTGCAGTAGTTGCTGAAGAAGTTAGAAAACTAGCTGAAGAATCTGCTTCTTTTGCTTCTGAAATAGATGAAGTTTTACGTGTAATGCAGCAGAATACAAATATAGTAGTAGAAGGAATTAAGAATAGTAAGCATCTAAATGATCTAACTGGAGATAGCGTTAATATAACAAGTTCAAGCTTTGAAAGTATATTAAAAGATCTAAAATCCTTACAAGACTGTGTTGATAAGGTAACCTATTCTCTAGAACAAATAAACCTTCATAAGAACAATGTAATAAGTGATATATCTAGTACTTTAAGTATATCCGAACAAATTTCAGCTACTACTGAAGAAGTTAGTGCTTCTACAGAAGAACAATCTGCAGGATTCCAACAAGTTGTTAGCCTAGCTGAAAATTTATCTTCTCTTTCAAACTCTTTAGATGAAAACATAAAAAAATTTATTATGTAAACTTTAAACCAAAAGGATTAACACTATCTTAGTTCTTTTGGTTTTTATATTATACTCCTTTTATAAATTTATAATTTTTATCAATATTTATAAATTTATTAATATAATATATAAGATATATAATTAGGAGTGTGATTTAATGAAGGGTGAATTTAGACATTACTTCCCAGGTGGAAATACTTCCAAAGGATTCTATTCCTTTTACAGGTATATACTTCCACAAGAAATAGCAAGAAGAATTATTTGTATAAAGGGCGGTCCTGGAACAGGAAAATCCTCCCTTATGAAAAGAGTAGGACAATACTTTAATGAAAAAGGATATGATATAGAGTACCATCATTGTTCTTCTGATAACAATTCTTTAGATGCAATAGTAATAAAAGGATTAAACGTAGCACTCCTTGACGGAACTGCTCCTCATATAGTTGATCCAGTAAATCCAGGTGCAGTAGATGAAATACTAAATTTAGGAAGTTGTTGGAATGAAAATGGTTTTAAAGACTCTAGAAATACAATAATGACTATAAATAAACAAGTTGGAAAGACATTTAAGAGAGCTTATAGATATATTGGTGCTGCTAGAACCATACACGATGATTGGAGTTCCTATAATTCAGAAGCTCTTAATAATTCTAAATTAAATCTTTTTAAAGAAGATTTCAAAAATGAAATACTTTCAAATATATCCGTATCTTCTATAGGCACTGATAGACACTTATTTGCTACTGCCTTTACTCCTAATGGAATAGTGACTTATATAGACTCTATAGCAGCAAATTATAAAAGAGTATATGTATTAAATGGAGACCCAGGCACTGGTAAAACTAATGTATTAAATTATATATTAGAAGAATCTCTTAAACGCGGTTTATATGTTGAAGCATACCATGACCCATTAATACCTGAGAGATTAGAACATCTAATAATACCAACATTAAATATAGCAATACTAACCTCTAATGAAATAAATCAGAAAAATTTTGTAGGAAATCAAATTCAAATGGATGATTTTCTAAATAAAAGAATACTTGATAAAAGTTCTGATGAAATTCAGGTAGATAAAGAAATTTTCTACTCACTACTAAATAAAGGATTAAAAATTATTTCTGGAGCTAAATCACTTCACGATGAACTTGAAAAATGCTATATTCCTAATATGGATTTTGATAAAGTGGAAGGTACATTTAATCAAATTATAACAAAACTTTTAAAGTACGAAAATGAATACAAAAATAATTTATAGTACTTAATCTGAAATTTAAACGGATATATACACCATATTAATTAAAAAACTAACAAGAACCTGCCTAGGACTATGCAGGTTCTTGTTAGTTTTCTTATATCTATATATCTAGAATTATTTATTTTATTTAACTAACTA
>JAYFRK010000612.1:0-2369 GCA_034925975.1 Clostridium sp. | reverse complement strand
GTTGCTTGTTTCGATTATAAATCCACTTTCACCTTTTACTATATTTTTAACTTCACTATTAAATACAAATTCTACTCCATTTGCATTTGCATTTTCAGCATATGCTATAGTCATTTCGTAAGGGCATACAATTCCACCGGTTGGTGCATAAAGTGCTGCCACTACTTCATTATTTATATTTGGCTCTAATTCTCTTAGCTTTTCTCTGTTTAATATTTCAAGTCCAGGAACTCCATTTTTTTGTCCCTTTTCTTTTAACTGTTCTAACTTTTCTAGATCATTTTCACTAAAACATACTACCAAAGAACCATTTCTCTTACATGGGAAATCCAACTCTTTTGATAATTTATCAAACATAGCATTTCCCTTAGCATTTAATTTACCCTTTAACGTGTTTGGCTTTGCATCATGGCCTGCATGAACTATTCCACTATTAGCCTTTGAAGTTCCAATAGCAACATCTGGCCCTTTTTCTAGTACACAAGTTTTTAATTCATATTTTGATAATTCCCTAGCTATACTACACCCTATAACTCCCGCACCAATAATTACTACATCAAACATTTTATACCTCCTCCAAACAAAAAAAGCCATAATCTTAAAGGGTTTATCCCTTCAAAATCATGGCTCTCTATACTCCGCCTTGTATATGAATTTATATCTTAATTATAGCACTAACTATATTTTTGTCAATGAGCATTATAATAAAGCTGCGGCAAAATGACTGCCTTGGTGACTACAGATAAGGTGCTAAAAATCGAAGTTATATAATTTAACAGAGAATCTTCGCTACGTTAAGAAGTTCTAAGACTTGCTCAAAATTCTCTTAATGAATTATATTACTTCTATTGATATTTGATATAATGAGAGTTTCACAATATCTTCAAATTGTTATGGAGTGAGTTTGATGTATTTTGCAATAAGCATATTTCTATTGAACTTCAAATTAATTTATGGATTTCTTTCATAAATTAAGCCAACAGGTTTCCCCGTTGGCTTTAGTACAAAGCTTTTATTATATTAAATTTTCTCTCAAGCAAATGTTATTCAAGTCTTACTAATAATTCGCTTGTTTTTAAGTCTAAATCCTGTTTATTTCTAATTCCTATCGTCCCTAAACTACTAGCTTCTGCTGAACTCCAACTATGCTGTGAATTTTGCCTACCAAATATACTAATCTCCTAACAGCATATTTATCTGCTATCGATATTTGCATAAAACATCCCCTTATATTTGACATCCTACCAAGCAATCAAACTTCTTTCTGATACATCATCAGCAGACTTGTATTCTACTTTTTCAAAACCACTGTTTATACAATTATTATATACCTGATCCAAGATTCTTCTATCTTTGCAGTAAAATTCTATAAATGATGAATCTGTACATAATATGACCATTACGCAACTGCTTCTTAAAAAATCCTTGAATGTTTCTATTTCAGCACGCTCACTACCAAGAGGATATGCTTTTATATCAGCAAATATCATGTAATAACTATCTCTTGATATACATCTAATGAATCCTTCTGCATTTAAAATATCTGCCCCGAAAAAATCTTCTTTTACCTCACCATTATCAGAGTATAGAAAATCATCGGCATTTATTTCCCAAATATAATTAAATAAATTAATACCATCTAAGATTTTATTTAGATAATTACTATATCCATTTTTCACCTTAATATCTAGGCCAATCAAGTTTTTCGCTCCTTTTCATTAAATTAATTACACTTAAAATAACTTAATCAATTATTAACTTGTATTCCTAATGAGAAGTTATAACCAACATATATATCGGTATTTATATGTCGTAACTTGCCTCTTATTTATATTATGGAATTGGTACAAGATTTCTTGGTGGAAACACTATACGTGATCCTTCCGATACAACCCAATATAATGTAATTCCTGCTGTTGCCCATCTGCTAATTTGAGTGTTTGACACTGACCTTGGTGGTGGAGGTGCTCCATGAAAAGGCACTCCATCCTGTCTTTCACCGTCTTTCCATTCATGTGTATGAGGAAATACATGACCAACTCCACCATGATTCCAATCTGTATCTAGCAATGGTTTTTCATCTGGACCATATACCCTTTCTTGCTTTACACTCCCATCTTTATTATACAATTTATCTTTTGAATTAGGTGCTCCTTTATTGCCTAACTTTGCTTGAACAACATTATTGGTTTTAATCGTCCCTCCAGACTGTTTTGCGGCACTTCTCATTGCAGCAAATGATGCCTCTCTCATCTCATTCGTTTCTTCATTGGCAGTAAATAAAGGTCTAAATCCACTCGGGTCACTCATATTTACTGGATTATTTATTGAGTATATGAACATATTGTGTGATAATAATTCACCACATT
>JAYFRK010000641.1:0-8404 GCA_034925975.1 Clostridium sp. | reverse complement strand
TGCCATATGCATGATGCTTAAAATTTGAGTATCCAAATCCATGTTCTATAATATATTGCTCATTATCTCTAATAGGTTTAGGAGTTATACTCCATACATCACCACTCTCTTCATCTCTAACATATAGCGCTTCAGCTGGCGTATCGCTTACCCAATCATTAGACCAAGTTGTGATTTTATTTTCTCTACTATTTTTATACCAAGTGTATGATGAGCCACTTTCTGATACAATAAATCCAAAGTTTTCATTTGCTACAACGTTAATCCATGGAGCTGGAGTATTTTTACCTTCATTTAAAACAATTACATATTGATCATTTTTTAAATCAAATCCTCCATATTCATTAAAAAATTCTAAGTCATTTACTTCAAATTTATATGGATTATAGGTACGATTATCTTCTTTAGTAGGAGCCAGCTTACTAGTTGCAATTTTAGGGAGATCTTTGTTAATTTGGTTTATTACTAATCCACTATCTCCTTCTATTACAATTCTAGATATAGCCATTAAAAGTTTAATATCTTCTTGCTCTATGATAGACTTACTGTTTAAAAATACTCCTCCAGGCTTATTTTGTTTATCTCTAGCATGGCTTGTAGCTATTAAATCTCTTATTCCATCTTGAAGCGGTTGAGTATAAGCTACATTTTGGAGATTTAAAATTACTAAATCTACTTTTAAACCTTTTATACTCCAGTATTCATGCGCATTTAGCATCTGTCGAACTAGATCCTTATGTTTTTCTTCTTTTACTATAACTAGAACTATAGGTAAATCTCCAGATATACCATATTTCCATAGAGCTGATTGCCCTCTAGCAACATCTTTTATATAGTGCTCTCTATCTTTGTATAGATTGCTTAGATATAATATTTTAGCTGCCATGTTCTGATATAGGTTTGCCTGTGGTGACTTTATTCCTAAATATTTCATCTCCACTATACCTTGACTACATGCAATTTCAAATACTCTATCTATACTTTTCATTTCTTTATATTTATTTGCAAGCTCTATAGCAGCTTCTCTTGAATCTGTTACGGCTGTAGTGTAAGAGATCTTAGAAGTTTCTCCTGGCTCTATTTTAATCCTCTTTTTTATACTTATTATTGGATCTAACACAGCTCCTACAGTATTTTTAAGTGGAACATCTTCCTCAACAGCTAAAGGATGTGTTAGATTATTTCCCCTCCCAATAAAGTTTACTCTACTAGTTTCATATTGAGTTGTGCCTATTGAATTTCCTTCTAAGGCTATACATTGAACAACATAAGGCTTCTTTTGTCCTTTTGCCCTTGGCCTTCTATTTGCAATTATACACTCAGGTTCTTGAATAAATTCACTTCTTATAAAAAGATTACTAAAAGCAGGATGAACTATATCAGAGTTGAGAGGAGCTAGAGTTACTTCGCAGTAGGATGTAATTTCTAAAACCTTAGTTTCATTTCCGTTATTTGTTAGACAAATTCTTCTTACCTCTGCATCATCTTCACTAGATACTGTAATCTCTGTATAAGTTAATATATCTCCATCTCTTCTTTTAAATTCAGCCTTATCTTGTGAAAAAATAACTTCATAGCTATCTCCTTCATTTTTGCATGGTTCATAAGTAGCACTCCAATATTTTTTCGACTTGATATCTTTTATATAAAAGAACATGCCACTACCTTCTAAGGTTACATCTTCTTTCCATCTATATATTGTCATGTCTTCTTTTTTACCATATCCACTTCCACTGTTTGATATCATAAGAGAATAGCTTCCATTTGAAAGAAGTTGTATCTCAGGCAAAGGAGTCTTAGCTGTATTGTATCTTCTAACAATTATATTTTGCTTTTCTTCTTTTAATTCTGTTAGATCAAATCTTTGTTCTCTTTCATAGACTACTCTGTTTGGAACCTTTTCCTGAAGAAGTAATTCTGTAGCCTTTACTTCAGAAATGTTATGAAATCTTTTTCTTAATATATTATCCTTTAAAGCATTATCTAAGGCCATTAAACTCATTCCTTGGTGATGAACCATAAAGCACTTTACTATTGAACCTTCATTTCCTTTTGGTATCCTATCCTTAGTATAGTCTATAGCTTCATATAAACCATATCTACCTTCTAATCCTCTATCTATAAGTTTATTTATATTATTAATAGACTCTAGAGTGTCTACTTGCAATGCTAAAATAGTAGAGTAAGGTGATACTACCAATTCATTTTTTAGTCCTCTTTTAAGTCCTATACCTGGAATTCCAAAGGCTTTATATTGATAATTTAAGCTTACATCAAAAGCTCTGTAAGCTGACTCTGATATTCCCCAAGGAACTTTTTTCATATGAGCATATCTTTTCTGACCTTCAACTATGGCTTTATAAGTTTGAGTTAAAAGTGTATTTGGATATGGTTTCATAATTAATAGGGGCATTAAATATTCAAACATTGTTCCGGTCCATGAAACAAGCCCCTTATTTCTTCCTATTATTGACATAGACCTTCCTAGCTTAAACCAATGCTTAACATCTACATCTCCCTTAGCTATGGCTATAAAGCTAGCTTGACGTGCCTCTGAAGCTAATAAATCATAATAACTTTTCCCTAAACTATCCCTTTCTACATCATATCCTATAGAGAAAAGTCCTCTCTTTTTATCATATAACATTTTAAAATCTGTATTTTTAACCATATCATTTACTTTATTTTTTAAGTTTTCTATTTTCTCTATAAACTTACTAGTTTCAGAAGCGGTATTCTCTAATAGTTTCTTTAATTCCAAATCTATACCATCTAAAATTATTTTATCAATTTCTTCATTGATACATTTCAGCGGTATTTTAAATGCTAAATCATTTAATTTACTGTTTAAATCATTTTCTCTTTCATCATATTTATCCATAAAATCAACATAAGAAAAAATATTATTAACTTCATCTAAAAGATTATTTATGTTTATCTTTATTTTATTGTTCCAATAGGAATTTTTCTCATTATAAGATTCTTCAATTTTTGAGCACTTGTTCAACAACAATGAAAGATATTTTTTTAATGAAACTAAATCTGTATCTATATCTTTTAAATTATTTAACTCACTTTCATAATAATCTTTGATCTGGAGCTCTTTATATATTTCCTCATTTGCAAGGGAAAGAGTATCCTGAATGCCATCTTTAATATCTTTATTGATAAAAGAAACATTTTTATACTCCTCTAATGCTTCTCCTATAACCCATAGATACCCAACTAAGTTACCACTGTCAACTGTTGATACATATCTAGGATGTAGCGGCTCTTTAGTTATAGTATTATACCAATTGAATAAGTGGCCTTTATATCCCTGTAAGCTTTCTATATTTTTTAATACTTTATCTATTCTATCTATATTTTCAATTAATCCAATGTATCCAAAATCATAGGCAACCAAATTTGATGTAAGTCCCATAGCTATATTAGTGGGAGATGTTCTATGGGCAACTCCATTATTAGGATCTTCTTGATAATTGTCTGGTGCTAACCAATTATTCTCTTCATTAACAAAATCCTCAAAATAAGCCCATGTCTTTCTTCCAATTCTTCTTAACATTAATTTTTGTTCTCTAGTTATTATGCAATTTTTTTCTTTTATTTCTCCACTTATATACCAAGCTACCCATGGACTTATAAACCATACTATACAAGATGGGAGCATAAATATTCCTTCGTCTATAGATTTATTAAAAGCTAATGCTAATAATATTACCGCTATTAAACTTCCCATCCACATTGCCCTTATATAATCTTTTAACTTTTTTCCTGATTTTGCTTCAGCATCAGCAGCAGTCTGCCACTCTAGAAGATTTTTTTTACTTACAAATACTCTGTAAATAGTTCTAACTATAGCATCTGCCATAAGATAGGCAACATAAGGTAAAAAACAAAATATGAGAAATACTTGCTCTAGAGCAGTTTTGCTGCTATTTATTTTACCTGACATGCTGATTCCTCTTATTGGTGATGATACAGATTCTGTAACATCAAATAGCAGCGGGCTTATTAAAGCCACTATAGCTGCCATAATCCATTTGTCATCTCCATCTGGTAAAATATTAAATGATAAGACGATTAGCAAAATTATACAAGGGGCTAGTAAACTTCTTCTTAAATTGTCTATTAACTTCCATCTTGATAATGGCTTATTAAAGTTTTTCTTTCTAATCCAAGGAAGCAACTGCCAATCCCCACGAACCCATCTATGGAGTCTTTTAGCACTTGCTATATAATAAGCAGGATAACCATCGATTAATTCTATATCAGTAACAAGAGCGGTTCTAACATACTCTCCCTCTAAAAGATCATGGCTTAATACTGAGTTTTCAGGCACTTCATCTCTTAGCATATAATTAAATGTATCAATATGGTAGATACCCTTACCGGTAAAAATACCTTCTCCAAATAAGTCTTGATAGACATCTGATATAGCTGTTGTATAAGTATCTATTCCAGTCTCCCCAGAAAAAATTCTTGAGAAAATAGTTTTATTAGCACTTAAGGTGCTGATACTTACCCGAGGTTGCATTAATCCATATCCTCTTATTACTCTTTTTTTATCTTTATCAATACAAGGCCTATTTAAAATATGGCTCATGGCTCCAATTAACTTTTTAGCACTGTCTCGCGGAAGTTGGGTATCAGAATCTAAAGTTATCACATATTTAGCTTTATAAAGCTGTTCTATATTTCCGCTTATAATATCGTAACTTGTATTTTTATTTCCTCTGATTAGAGAGTTAAATTCTACAAGCTTTCCTCGTTTTCTCTCCCAACCTAGCCATATTCCTTCTTTTTCATTAAATTGTCTATATCTACTGAAAAAATAAAATATATCTTCTCTATCTTTACAATATTTCTTATTAAGTCTTTCTACATCTTTTAAAGCAGCTTCTATTATACGTTTATCATCTCTATTTTCCTTTTCATTGCTATCTTTAAAATCACTTAAGATTGCAAAATATAAATTTTTATCTAAGTTAGCTAAATAATATACTTCCATACTATTTATTAATTCATAAGCTCTTTGCACAGTGTCTATAATTGTTGGAATTACCACTATAGTTCTATTTTCTTCTCCAATGCCCTGTTCTAATTCTATTTTAGGCACAAACTTTGGAGTGCTTAAATTGTTAATACTCCAATTTAAAAAAGAAGTTACTATTTCGCTACATGGTATTATAAGTACTAGAGCAGCAATTATATATCTCCATAAAATTTTTTCTGTATCATTTATATAACTTAAACTAAGGAATATAAGCATCATAACGATGGTTCCAGTTATTATAGTTCCTATGTAATATTGCACCGAATGTCTTTTTGTAGTATTTTTAATACTATTCAACCCTTTATCCTTAAACCCTGATTTGGATTTAAGACATTCTACTCCATTGTCTATAATATAATACCCTACATGTTTTTCATATTCTTTGCCTTCAATCATTTCTGCTTCTTTAGCACATTGAATTGCCTTTTTAGCTATAAAAGATTCAGGTTTTTTCATAACACGTGCTAACTTTTCTATCTTATGCCTATAATAATCCCTAGATTCAAAATCCATGCTAGCATATATATTTGCAGGATCATTTCTCAATACATTTTCAACAAAACTTAGTCTTTCAAAACTTTCTCTCCAATTTAACGCTTCTACCTCTCTAATAGAATTAATTGAATTTCCAATAGAAAACTGGTATGAAGCTTGTTCTTGATGATCTAAATTTATCATTTTTTCAGAATTTGTTTCTTTCAATTCTAGCTTTTCATCTATCCAAATATATATTTCTGGAGAGTCTACCCCATTATCTCTCAATATTTTCAATAATCTTTCTGTAAAATGTGAAGTAAAATCTATATCTTCTTTAGAAATCTCTTGAATTTCTCTAGTTACTTTTTTACTTTCCACTGAACTTATTAATCTATCTGCAATTATATCGGCCTTTTCTTTTTCATTTGAATCAAATACTATTTTTTCAGTAATTTTGCTTATATTTTGTATTAGTGCTATTCTAAGCATTATAGGTAACGCCCAAATTTCACCACTGGTTAGCACAGAATTAGTTTGATATGCTTTTACAAATTTTTCTATAGTATCCTCATCTATATTTCCGTCAGTATGTGATACTAATTCAACTGCTATATGATAGACTCTTGGGTAGCCTTTCATTATACCTTTATCTATTATGGGCAGATTTTTATAGTATGTTTTAGGCATGTTATATTTAATATGTTTATATTCTTTTTCAATTAAATATAAATTATCTAAAATCCATTCAGAAGCTGGAGCTACTTCTCTTTTATTTCTAACATCTTTATCTATATGATCATAACCCTCTATTATTTTCTTGTAACTTAAATCTAAACTTTTTATAAGTTTTCTTCTACAATTTGTATTTCTTGTATAAGAATCATTTCTTGATATTTCTATAGCGTGTTTTTCTAAATCCTCTTTATTGATATCAATTACTGGGATGTCCCCTAGTATATTATTTTCAACCTTTTTTCCATTTTTTAAAGTTACATAAAGAGTCATAATAATAGCTACAGATATAAGTGTTATTATATAAGACATTTAAAGTCACTCCTTCATTACATTTATATCACTGTAAAATTTTATGCCTAACTATTGTTCCCCAAAAAGCTAAGATTAAACAAAAATAAAAAGGAACTTATGCTAAAAAACTATTAACATAAGTTCCTTTTTTATATTTTTTAAATTTTGATGGCTAATTTATTGTTTGGCTATAACCTAATTTCATTGGCAATTAAGTCTTCGTATGATTGCCTCTTGCAGATTACTTTTGCGTTTCCATCCCCCACTAAAACTACTGCCGCTCTAGGAATTTTGTTGTAATTACTAGACATAGAATAGCCATAAGCTCCAGTGCTTAATACAGCTAATATATCTCCACTTTCTACTTCTGATATTTCAACGTCATTTAAAAGTATATCTCCTGATTCACAACACTTTCCTGATATTGTTACAGTTTCTCTAGATATAAAAGATTCTACCTTATTAGCAATCACACATTCATATTGTGCTCTATATAATGCAGGCCTTATATTATCTGTCATACCCCCATCTACAGCTACATACTTTCTTACTTCTGGTATTTGCTTAATTGCTCCTACTGTATAAAGAGTAGTACCTGCATTTCCTACTATAGATCTTCCTGGTTCAATAGTTAATGATGGTAAAGTTATCTCTAATTCTTCTGAAACCTTTTCTGCTTCATCTAATATAGCTTCACAGAATTCATTAAATTTTCTTGGAGAGTCTCCACTTTCATAATAAATTCCAAAGCCTCCACCTAAATCTAATTCCTTGATTTCAAATCCTAATTTATCTTTAACCTCTTTTATTAAAGAAAGCATTATTCTAACTTCTTCTCTATAAGGTTCGATTTCAAAAATTTGAGACCCAATATGACAATGAAATCCCATTAGCTCTATATTTGTATGCATATTAGCTTTTTGTACGGCTGTTAATGTTTGATTTTCAAGTAATGTAAATCCAAATTTAGAATCTACTTGACCAGTTTTTATATACTCATGAGTATGTGCTTCTATTCCTGGAGTTATTCTTAACAATACCTTTTGGACTTTATTGTATTTTTTTGCTATTTCATTTATTTTTTCTATTTCATAAAAATTGTCTGCAACAAATCTTCCAACCCCTAGCTTAATTCCCATCTCTATTTCTTCTATAGTCTTATTATTTCCGTGGAAATATATCTTTTCCATTGGAAAACCGCTTTTATAAGCTGTATATAATTCTCCTCCTGAAACCACATCAAGATACAATCCTTCTTCATTTATAATTTGACACATGGCTATGGTTAAAAAAGCTTTCCCGGCATAAGCTACCCTATTTATACTTTTGTCAGCCTTAAAACTTTTATAAAACATTTTACAATTGTCTCTAATTAATTTTTCATCCATTACATAAAGCGGAGTCCAAAACTCCTTAGCTAATTCAATAGTACTAATACCACCTATATATAATTGATTATTTAATATTTCCATAGTTCCAAATAATTTCAATTTATAAGCCCCCATTCAATATAATATTCACCAACTAAAGATTAAATTCTTTTGCTATGATTTGGATAGCCTTTGTCTTATCTTCTTGGCTTATAGCACAAGTAATTCTTATCTCAGATGTAGTTATCATTTTCACATTTATATTATTTTCACTAAATAACTTAAACATTCTTGCTGCAACTCCTGAAGTATTCTTCATTCCAATTCCAACTACTGAAAACTTTGTAATGTTATTATCTATAGATATATACTCATCTTTAGCAAAGTTTTTAATTATATCCATGCACTCTTCCTGTTCATCTTTTGGAATTGTAAAGGAAACATTCACTTTGCCATTTAACGGTGCTGTTTGACT
>JAYFRK010000604.1:0-3631 GCA_034925975.1 Clostridium sp. | reverse complement strand
AATGAAATTACAACCACCTTGCTCTTAATTTCACCACATTACTTCGAATTACTTATACATTTATATCAATTATTCCTCTCCTTTTTCCTTTTAATTCTATCATATTTTCTTTTTTATTAATTTTTATTTCATATAGTATATATGCTTTTCATATAAATTATCAAGGAGGTGTCGTTCTTGAATAAAGTCAGAGTCCACTATAAAGATAATCTATCTTATTACGAAATAGCATATTTTTTAAAAGATTACATGGATGAAAATTCTGTTATAGTATGTATTGGTACTGACAGATGTATAGGAGATTGTCTAGGGCCATTAGTAGGAACATTATTAAAAAATGAGAACTTCCCACTAAAAGTATATGGAACTATTTCTGAACCTATACACGCTTTAAATATAGATAAACAGCTTCAGCAGATAAAAAAACTTCATCCCTCTTCTAGTATAATAGGCGTTGATGCTTGTTTAGGAGAAATGAAAAACATAGGGGAAATACAAGCTCGCGATTATCCTATACATCCTGGAAAAGGTGTAGGTAAAATTTTACCTGAAGTTGGGGAAACCTCCATAATAGGTATTGTGGACTCTAGTGATAATAACGAGCTATTTACAAATAGGAATATACGCCTAGATTTGATTATGGAAATGGCCAAAGTCATTACTCACTCTCTAATTCATTCATATTACCTTTCACAATTACATGATAAAAATATGGATAACATAATATAAATATCATATGTTTTAAGCTATCCTTAACCTCCCATAATTCCAAAATAATTTCAAATAAAATATACGCTCCATAATTTTAAGATTATAGAGCGTATATTTTATAACTTATATAATAAGTATATATATTAGTCTATTAGATTTATATCCTGCCCCTTATAAGATGCATCAATCTTATCTAGGTAGCTTAGTACATCTCCAGTACCTAGAGCAACTGATGAAACTGAATCTTGAGCAACATGTACAGGAACTTTAGTTACTTCCTCTATTAACTTATCCAATCCATTTAATAAGGATCCGCCACCTGTCATTACAATTCCTCTATCAGCTATATCTGCTGCTAATTCAGGCGGAGTTTTTTCTAAAACTGAATGAGTACAATCTGCAATAGCATTTACTGCCTCACTCAATGCTTCTCTCATCTCTTCTGAGGATACACTTATATTTTTAGGGAGTCCTGTTATTAGATCTCTTCCTCTTATTTCCATACTTATATTCTCTTCTCTTTCATATGCGGTTCCAATATTCATCTTTAATTCTTCTGCTGTTCTTTCTCCAATCATGAGTTTATGTTTTTTTCTTATGTACTTTATTATTGATTCATCGAAGCTATCTCCGGCAACTTTAATGGAACTTCTTACAACCATTCCACCAAGAGAGATTACTGCTATGTCTGTTGTTCCCCCTCCAATGTCTATTACCATATTACCACTAGCTTTTGTTATATCTAGCCCAGCTCCAATAGCTGCTGCCAAAGGCTCTTCTATTAAGAACACTTTTTTTGCTCCTGCATTAACAGCTGCGTCCTTAACAGCTCACTTTTCTACTTCAGTAGCTTCACAAGGAACACAAATTACAACTCTAGGAGCACCTACTCTTCTTTTTCCACAGGCTTTTCTAATAAAATGTTTTAACATCTTTTCTGTTATATCATAATCTGATATTACCCCATCCCTTAAAGGACGAATTGCAACTATGTTGCCTGGAGTTCTTCCAATCATTTGTCTAGCTTCTTCGCCTACTGCCAATACTCTATTTGCATTTTTATCAATGGCTACAACTGAAGGCTCCTTCAAAACAATCCCTTTCCCTTTGATATACACTAGAACTGTTGCTGTACCTAAATCTATTCCCATATCTGTACTCATTCTAAAAAACATTCCTAATTTCACTCCTGCTCTTTCGTATTATATTACATTGTATATTTTCTACTATTATCTATACTTATTATATACGTTAATACTCATTTATTCCATAGTATTACAAAAAAAACCTTTATTTTTGAGCTTAATTAGGAATTATTAACCTTCTATTGTTTTATATTTCATTTTAGTTGCTTTACCGCCCCTAATATGTCTTTCTGATTTATTTAAATCCAATACATCTTTAGCCTCTTTAGCTACTTGAGGATTAATTTTAGGTAACCTCTCTGTCATATCTTTGTGTATTGTACTTTTACTTACTCCGAAGACTTTGGCTGTTTTTCTTATTGTAGCTTTAGATTCTATTATATATCTTGCTACTTCAAGAACTCTTTCTTCAATGTAATCTTTCAAAGTGCTACCTCCTTAACCTTATATATTTATAAATATGCACTTATGTTATTTTAAATTACTATATAACATCTTATTATTTGGCCATTTTCCGAATTTAATCGGAAAATGGCTTTTAATGTTAACCTAATACTTTATATACTTTTCTGGATTTTCACTTGAAAATTGTGGTTCTTCTTTTGCATTTTTAAGAACCTCAAAGTGCAAGAAATTATTTCCTATTTCTTCAGACATTCCTCTTAAAGAACTATTTCCAACTTTACCTATCTCTTGACCTTGAGTTACTTTATCACCTTTTTTAACTTTTACTGCTTTATCTAAGTTTCCATAAGAAGTGGTTTTGCCATTCTCAGGGTGATAAATAGTAATAGTTGTTCCAAAGGATCCTTTTTCTTCTACTAACTTTACTTCACCGTCTGAAACTGCCTTAACTGGTGTACCAACATTTGCTTTTATGTTAATACCAAAGTTAGGTCTATATGTTTTAGAAGTTTCCCACCATACTGGAGTTTGAGAGTATTTCATCACTATTTCTCCATCCACTGGCTTAATAAATTTAGGTTCTGTAGTCTTTGATACTGATACTTCTTTTTTTGTTGGAACCTCAATTCCTGTTTCAGATTTTTTCTCATTATTTCTTACTTGAACCGCATTATTAATTTCTTTATCCTTTTGTGATATAGAAACTTCTCTTGGTTTTTGAGAATCAACTTTTACATTTTGTGAAGCTTGCGGCTTATTTTCTACTTTTTTATTATTTTTTGTTGTTATAGCTGCAACTGTTGCTATAATGCACAAACATAGAAATATGACTACATAAAAACCTTCCTTCTTAAAAAAATTTGAAGAATTTTTGTTAGTATTTTTGTTCTCCATATAAACACCTCCTTTTTGTAGTTTGTCCTTTGGCTAATAAAAAATACATATATTTTCAAATTTTCTTTCCTTTTTTTTCATTATTTTTTTACATGATTCTCCAAAATATTTGTTCAATTTCATGCAAATTACATGAATTAGATGAAATTATATAAAAAAGCAGTAAAATATTATTTATAATAAATAAAAAAAGCGCCGACTTTTCGGCGCAAATATTATTTACTTTTCTTTTAGTTTAGTTATTTTTACTCCTTGATAGTAATGTTCTAGTATTGTTTCGTAATTATCTCCTTCTTTAGCCATGGCATTGGCTCCCCATTGACTCATCCCAACACCATGCCCATATCCTTTGCATGTTACAACTATATCTTTACTATTAAACTTTATAGTAAAATTAGCTGAATTCAAATTTAATATACTCCTTAATTTCTGGCCTGATATATATTCACTTCCAATTTTTAACTTTGTAACACTTC
>JAYFRK010000210.1:0-7293 GCA_034925975.1 Clostridium sp. | reverse complement strand
ATAGAATTATCGAATGGCATGTTTTAAAATCAAGTATGAAGAAATCAGTAGAGAGATATCTATATGAAAAGACAAAACGCAGACCAATCATTTTTCCAATAATAATGGAAATTTAGACAGCAATAAGTAATTAAAAATAGGATCTATGCTTATGTATAGATTTGCATAGATTTAATATAGACTAGAAATTATATTAAAAATAATAATCTTCAAAGTAGGCTGTAAGTAATATATAACTTACAGCTTGTTCAAGTTTAGTGAATAATATGTGGCATTAGTTGCTAAAATTGTTTAAAATGATGTATAATATTATAGAATTATATAGAATAAAATGAAGAATTAAGCTTACTTTATTTTATTAGGTAAAGAGGGGATAAGTTATGAGTATGGCATTTATCGCTTTTTTAGTATTTGCTATTTTAATTGCAGTTTTTACAATACAAAACTCAAATACTGTTATTGTTAGCTTTTTATTTGCAAAATTTAGTATTTCGCAAGCTTTGGTAATACTTGTTTCTATAATTTCTGGAGCAGTAATAGTGATGCTCCTAGGAAGTATAAAACAAGTAAAACTTAATAAAAAAGTAAAGGATTCTTTAAAGACTATATCAAAATTAGAACAAGAAAATCAGAAATTAAAATCAGATTTAGAAAAGCTAAACCAGAATAGTATTATAGAAAGTGCCATAGCGGATATTAAAGATAATGACATAAAAGACTAGAATGGGAAATAGTGCAAGGTGCCTGGTGCCGGAGCAAATAGAGCTGCTCTGGTAATTTGGCACCTTATTTGTATTTAAAGAAAATTGTAAAAGAGAGTAAAAACGACTTTTCCCAATTTGACTATTGACTGGAAGAAGTCTAAAATATATAGTTATACATAAAATATAATGAATTCACTTATGAATTTATTCATTTTGGGGGGGCGAAAAATGAGTATAAAGTACATTAAAAAGATTCCAAGTCCAGAAGAAATTTTACAATCTATACCACTAAGTGATGGGGCCATGAAGATAAAAAAGAAAAGAGATGGTGAGATTGCTGATATTTTTAGGGGAGATAACAGCAAATTTATTTTGATAATAGGACCATGTTCTGCTGATAGTGAAGAACCTGTCTGCGAATATTTAGAAAGGCTAGCTAGAATTCAAGAAGAAGTTGAGGACAAGTTACTTCTTATTCCTAGAATATATACAAACAAACCAAGAACTACAGGGGAAGGGTATAAAGGTATGATGCTTCAGCCAGATCCTCATAAAAAGCCAGATGTTGTAGAGGGAATTAAGGCTATTAGGAGACTCCATATGAGAGCCGTAACTGACTATAATATGCCTGCTGCAGATGAAATGCTATATCCTGAAAATTATATTTATTTATCTGATCTTCTTTCCTATGTTGCAGTAGGAGCTCGTTCAGTAGAAAATCAGCAGCATAGATTAACTGTAAGTGGACTAGATGTTCCTGTTGGTATGAAAAATCCAACAAGCGGAGATATATCTGTAATGTTTAATTCTATAAAAGCAGCTCAGCTTAATCATACTTTTATATATAATGGTTATGAAGTTAACACAAGTGGAAATCCGCTAGCTCATGGAATACTAAGAGGTGCGGTGGATTCTTATGGTAGAAATATTCCTAATTATCATTATGAAGATTTAGTAAATGTGATTTCAGAGTACCAGGAACTTAATTTAGCAAATCCTTCTTTGATTATTGACTGTAACCATGCAAACTCATTGAAAAAGCATTATGAGCAGCCAAGAATAGCAAGAGAAGTCTTAATGAGTAGAAAATATAATAGTGATTTAAAGGATATGATAAAGGGATTAATGGTGGAGAGTTATCTTATTGACGGCAAGCAGGACGCTTGCGATAGTGTGTACGGTAAATCAATAACAGACCCATGTATTGGATGGGAAGATACAAAAAAATTAATATATTTTTGTGCTGACAATTGCTAATTTTGCCGGTGGACTGTCCTCCGGTAAAGATAGGAGGTAAAGAAAATGAGAAGTAATACAAAGAAACTTGTAAGAAGTGCGCTTTTCCTTGCTATAGCGGTGATATTTCAGATGGTTGGTAAGAATCAACCTTTTGTTGGACCAGTTGTAAATGCAATACTACTACTTACAGCTTTTTATTGTGGAACAATCTTAGCTGTATGTGTAGGAATTTTAACACCAGCTTTAGCTTTGGTAAGTGGAGTTTTGCCTGCTCCGTTAGGGCCTTTTGTACCATTTATCGCTGCAGGAAATGCATTATTTGTAATTTGTTTTGGATTGTTTAAAAACTATGGAAGAATAGGAGGATATATAAGTATAGCTGCGGGAGCTGTTGTAAAATATATATTTCTCTATTTTTCAGCTACCAAAATCGCCACAGCGCTTAAATTAGGAATACCCCAAAAGGTAATGAAAAATCTAGCTATAATGATGGGAACACCGCAGCTTGTTAATGCTTTAATTGGGGGAGTAATAGCCATTGTGATTATTGAAATATTAAGAAAGAGAGTAAGCCTAGATTAAAAAATAAATTCGACAGATATACACCTGCCGAATTTATTTTTTTTATTCATTATATTTCTAAAATAGAGGTAATTTTTCTAAAAATATTATGTCATCTCTATCTGCAGCATCACCTTCTGCTAAAATTGCGGCTTTAGCAGTTATGATTCCGCCAGCTTTTTCTACTAATCTTTCAATAGCACTTAATGATTCGCCAGTACTTATTACATCATCAATTAGTGCTACTCTTTTACCCTTAATTTTCTCAACATCAATTCCATCAAGACATAGGGTTTGTTTTTTTTGAGAAGTTATAGAAACCACTTCATCACATAGTGCATTAACCATATAAGGTTTTATAGTTTTTCTTGCAACTATAAATTCTTTCATATTCAGTAGCTTTGAAATTTCATATACTAAAGGAATTCCCTTTGCTTCTGCTGTAACCAATACATCTACCTCAGGCAACTTTTCAGCTAGAAATGGAGCAGTTGTGGCTATAAGTTCAGTATCTCCAAGTATTACAAAACTAGCTATGGAAAGTTCTTCATTTAATTTTATTATTGGAAGATTACGTTTAATTCCACATATATTCAATTCATAATATTTATCCATATAAAAGCCCTCCTAAAAGTTTTATCCAATTATAGGTAATAATATTTTTAATAATAATCCTGCAATCATTCCGAGAAAAGGATCTGTTATAGCAGTTACTGCCATAGTAACTCCACCGATAAGTGAACCATTTGGTACTGTAGAACCAAGAGCAGCGGCGGCATCTACTGGTACTGTAACTAATGCACCTAGTACAAATAAGAAGCCGGCTATTGATCCAGTTGGTATGTATTTTCCAATCTTAGGAAGAAATCCTGAAAATAAAATTGCGGCCATAATTAACATCATTATAATTCCGTTAGCTATAGGATGAGGACTGCCTCCTGTTGCAGAAATTATAGATTCTACAGGTGCGCCACCAAAAAGGGAAGAACTCATATCAGCTAAAGAACTAATTATAGAAAGATGATCTATATTAACATCACGTTGAGCAAGTTGTCCTGTAATATTACCAAATGCTATGTTAGCACCTATATTTAGACATACCATACTCATAGCTCCTCTTAAAATTTTCACACTCAATGTAGGTTTTTGCATCTGAATCTTTTCCCTAGTAATTATGGGAGATTCAACATTTTTGCTAACTATGTTATAAACAATAGCTGATAATATTACTGATACTCCTATTGTGTAAACTAGGTCTTTGGTAAGCAAATATGTTATTATTCCAGATGCTATAGATACGAAACCTATGATTTTATCTTTCTTAGCCATTTCTACGGAAACTTTAGCTAACATTATTCCAACACCAGCCATCATTCCAGCTGTAATAACAGGGCCAATAAAATCAACGATTTTGCTCATTAGTCCGAATACTCCAATTAGAGTCATTATGCAGCCACCATAAAATATCATTGATAGTCTTTCTTTAAGGTTGTCCCCCATAGTTCCGGCTAAAGTAATTGTTTCAGCTTGAAATGATATAGGTGCTACACTGCCTGTTATTGCATTACCAGCAGCTCCTATAAGAAATGCAAATGCAGTAGGAATTGATGCAAAACCAAAGGACAGGGCAAGTAGTCCTTGAGGCAATCCATTAAGAATTACACTTAAGATTGCTAAAATGTCTTTCCATAAACTCATAATTTTTTCTCCTTTCAATTATGTCTACTCTTAAAGATAGAAGGAGATATCATTAAAATATTATGATAAAAATCATTTTAATTTAACAAGATCTCCTATAGTGGAATAGTTTACGGCTATTCTGTAGAAACTTCTGAACCATATTATCAGAAATATATAAGAGCGAATATTATGTTTTAAATGCAAAGTAATAATATCATATAATACGAAATATTTCAATAAAATGTATTATAATATTCGTAAAAAAAGCAGAATCGAATTAATTAAAGAAAATTAATATTTTAAGGAATAGATATGAATATTAATAGTTACATAAAAAAATTTTAAAATTATAAAAAAATTTTTACAGAAAGTATACTTGCATAAGAAAATTGTTGTCTTATTTTGATTGTGAATTTAAATATGTCATTAATGTAGTGTAAACTAGTAGAAATAGATAATTTATTATATAAATTGAAATGTAGAATAAGAATTTTTATACATTTTTAATATAAGATAAAATAGATATCAATGAAATTATTCAGTAGAAATCAAATTATACGCATATCATTCAATTGTCAGACTATTATGTGAAATATTTATAGCGATTTCATATTAAATTAAAACTAAATCTAGAATACTAGAAATATAAGTTAAAAAAAGACATAAATCCTTCAAAAATATTGTATTTGAATTTTTTGATTGTTTGACAATTGATAAAAATATTGATAATCTTATAAGAAAACTTTAGCATATTTATAAAAAGATCAATATAAATATGCACGGGGCGCTATAAAATATAAAAGGGGGGCTTTTAATGAATTTAAGCTTAATTTCGGCGTTTTGCATCATTCTTTTGGTATTAACGGTGGGTGAATTTGTATCAATAAAATCCAAAGCCTTTGTACCGTCTGTATTTATTTCCGCAATCATTTTTTTAATAGGATTCTGGACACTTTTACCTAAAAATTTAATGGAACTAGGATCTATAACATCTCCAGTTGTCAATCTGTCAATGTTTCTATTGTTAACTCACATGGGAACTTTGATGAGTGTCAAGGAGCTAATTAACCAGTGGAGAACAGTTTTAATAGCTATTTTAGGGATAGTCGGCATGTGTTTAATGACTCTAACTATTGGTAGATTGCTATTTGGATGGCAGACAGTTGTAGCGGGAACGCCTCCTCTTACTGGTGGAGTTGTTGCATCTATACTTATGTCAAAAGCAGCAGCAGCAAAAGGACTAAATAGTATAGCATTACTTGCAACTGCTATGTATGTTATGCAGGGATTTGTGGGGTATCCTATAACAGCATTATGTTTGAAAAAAGAAGCAAAAAGATTATCTCAAATCTTTAGAAATAAAGAAAATGGGGTTGTGCAAGCATCTACAGAGGTTGCTGCCGCATCAACACCTAAAGTAAAGAAAAAGCTTATACCACCATTACCTGAGCAATATCAGACTTCTTATGTAATATTGTTAAAATTGTCAATTGTTGCTTGGGCTGCATATAAAGTTGCACCTTTTGTTCATGTGAATCAGTTTGTTATATGTCTTGTTTTCGGAGTTATAGCTTGTGAATTAGGTTTTCTCGAGGAAAAAGCTTTGGTTAAAGCTAATGCATTTGGATGGCTTATGACAGTACTAATGGCATTTATATTTGCAAATCTTTCACAGGCTACACCAGCTATGCTTGGAGAAATTGTGGTTCCACTTTTCGGAATAATAATATTAGGAGTTATAGGTCTTGCAGTATTTTCAATGGTATCAGGAAAGCTGTTAGGATATTCTAAAGAGATGGCTTTCTCTGTAGCGTTAACTGCATTATTTGGATTCCCAGCAGATTATATATTAACTCATGAAGCAGTAAAATCAGTGTGCGAATCAGAGGAAGAAAATGCATATGTTTTAGATAATATGCTGCCACAAATGCTCGTAGGAGGATTTACAACTGTAACCATTGCTTCTGTAATTATAGCAGGTTTCTTTATTCCTTTATTATAGATATTCAGTACAATTTAAAGTGAAAATATTAGCTTCGGTGGGAATTTATATTCCAACTGAAGCTAAATTAAAATTGTTTAAAAATAGGGGTAAGATATGATGAAAACTAATATAAATAGAATTAGAAATGATATAGAAGAATTGTCAAAATTTAATGAAACAGTTGGCATGGGTCTTACTAGATTATCTTTTACTAAAGAGGACTTTGGAGCAAGAGAATATATAAAAAGTGAGATGACAAAAGCTGGCCTTAGGGTCTACGAAGATGCAGCAGGTACAATAATTGGGAGGCTAGATGGTGAAATAAAAGATGCACCTGTGGTAATGATAGGATCACACTATGATTCTGTAAGAAATGGGGGTAACTTTGATGGCCCTGCAGGAGTCATTACAGCTCTTGAAGTTGCTAGAGTAATTAATGAAAGTAATATAAGATTAAAATTTCCGGTTGAATTCGTTGCTATGATAGAAGAAGAAGGTGCAAGGTTTGGTAAGGGGTTATTTGCTAGCAGAGCTATGACAGGAAAAGTGAATAGAGATGAACTGGACACATCCAAAGATATTAATGGAATTACTTTAGCAGCTGCTATGAAAAATTTCGGATTCAATCCAGATAAAATTCATGAAGCTGTTAGGAAAAGTGAAAAGGTACAGGCGTTTTTAGAACTCCATATAGAGCAGGGTCCTGTGCTAGAAAATGAAGTAAAGGATATTGGTATCGTAGAATATGTAGTTGGAATATGTCAAATTGAAGTAACTGTAAAAGGAAGACCAGATCATGCTGGCACTACTCCAATGAATATGAGAATTGATGCGCTGGATGCATCGGCTCAGTTAATAAGTAAAATAAGCAGTTTTGCAAATAGAGCAGGAGAAGGTACAGTGGCTACAGTTGGCATAATCAATATTTCTCCAGGTTCTTCTAATATTATTCCTGGGGAAGTTAAGTTTACTGTAGATATAAGATCAAAAGAACAAGAATCTATTAATTATGTTGTTGGTGAAATTAAAAAAGAGATAGAGCAAATTTCACATAAAAGTAAAATAAAATACAGCATAGAAGAAAAATTAAGTGTGTTACCTGTAAAACTAAATGAAAAAAACATA
>JAYFRK010000232.1:0-7508 GCA_034925975.1 Clostridium sp. | reverse complement strand
AAAATTATTAAAGAAAAAATTAATATACTAAAAGATGATTATAAAACAATTATATATCTAATAGATTTTCAGGAGTTTAGTTATAAGGATGCAGCTAAGATCATGGGAAAAAGCTTAATTCAGACGAAGGTTTTAATATATAGGGCAAGGCAAAAATTAAAAGGCCTACTTAAAGAGGAGGGATAGTATTGAAGTATATATCAAAGAATGATGAAGATTTCTTACAAGGGGTTTGGGCAAAGACAAGATATTTGGAATATTTAAGAGATGAAGAAGAACTTGTTAAGAAAAACTGCAGAAAGATAAGAACGAGAAGAATAAAGATTATTATAGCTTCAATACTAATAGCTGCATTAGGTATTTTTATAATGAAAATTACAAAATTTGATTTTCAAGCTGTATGGATTATATCTATAACTATACTTGCATTGGCATGTTTCTATGAATATAGGGAGGAGCGGTTTATAGCATGAATATTATAATAGACAATTTAAAAAAGTCTTATGGAGATAAAGATGTACTTAAGGGGATTAATTTAAATATTGAAGAAGGTATGTTTGGACTTCTAGGACCTAATGGAGCGGGGAAAACAACTCTAATGAGGATATTGACTACATTGATACCTAAAACGGAAGGAAGTATAAAGATTGGTAATTTAGATATAGATAATCAAAAGGAAATAAGAAAAATAATAGGATATCTTCCTCAGGATTTTTCTATTTATCCTACTATGTCTGTGTATGAAGCATTAGATTATCTAGCACTTTTGTCAGGTATGAAAAACAGGAAATTTAGGAAAGAGAGAATAGAATATTTACTTGAAAAGGTTAATCTTCAAAACTATATGAATACTAAGGTTAAAGCTCTATCTGGAGGAATGAAAAGAAGACTTGGTATTGCACAGGCTATACTTCATAGTCCTAAAATTATAATAGTAGATGAACCAACTGCGGGCTTGGATCCAGAGGAAAGAATAAGATTTAGAAATCTTTTAAGGGATTTTTCAGAGGGAAGAATTGTTATTTTATCAACTCATATAGTAGAAGATGTTGAATTTACTTGTGAAAATTTAGCTATTTTAAACGAAGGCAAGTTATTGTATAAAGGTAAGGTTAGGGAATTGTTAGAAAATGCAGAAGGGTATGTCTGGACATCAAATATTAATAGGGATGAGCTTGATGGAGTAAGAAATAAATATCCAATAATATCAACAGTTTCAGAAGGAAATTTAATCAAACTAAGATTAATTTCAGAGAATAAACCCTTTGAAAATGCAGAAGCTGTTAAACCTTCCATTGAAGATGCCTATATGAAACTTATGAGGGGGGTGTAATTGGTGTTTTGGAATTTATTTAAAAAAGAATTAAAGTATATATTTAAAAATATTACTTTCTATATCTTTATAATAGTTGTTGGACTTTTCTACTTTACTCAGTTCTCACCACCTAGTACTACAAAAAATTTTAAACCGATTGCTCCCAGTGGACTTAATGATAAGGAAAGAATGCTGGGATATGGGAGTAAGGATATAACAGATCCTAAAAAAGAAATTAGGGAAATGTATATGAATTTGTATAGAGACTATGAAAGTGGAAGTATATATAAGGAAAAGTTAATGCTAAATGTAACGGTAAAATTAGATGAAGATGAAAAGCAATATATAAAAGATGCCATGGAAAGTATAGCACCAGATGAGTATCTTAATAATAAGGATGAAAAGCTAATAAAGGTATCTTATGAGCAATATTTGAACATTATGGAGGATCTAGATAAAAAGCTAGGTGGTTCAACATATTATGGAGAAAAGAGAAGGCATACAGTACTTAATGAGCCAAAGACCTATGAAGATGCTCTTAAAGACTATAAAGAACTTTTAGAAAAGGACAAGTTAACTAATGCAGAAGGACGAGTATTTGCAGATTATATGGGGATTACAGCTGGATTTTTTCCGGTGTTTCTTGCAGCTTTTATACTTATAAAAGACAAAAGAAGCAAAATGCAGGAATTGATTTGCAGTAGGAGTGTTTCAGCATATACGTATATATTATCCAAATATACTGCTCTATGTACAGCTGTATTAATACCATATTTTATGTTTGCAGCCTATTCAACTTTTATTTTTTACAGGATAGGGAATTTTAATAACTATAATATTGATATGTTAGCCTTTTTTAAGTATACAATTTGGTGGGTAGCCCCAACCGTACTATTTACCGCTGCAGTAGGTATGTTAATCTCAGTTATTTTTAATAATGGAATAATAGCCATACCTATACAATTCATCCTATGGATTAGCTCTTTAACTCCATTAAGCGGAAACTATTCTTTAAGTAAATTTATTATCAGGTTTAATACTTTTGGAGATTATTTGAATTACATTAAATGGAGTGAAACTATAGCTATTAATAGAGTGTTTTATATTGCAGCTTCTTCTATATTAGCCTTAATAGCATCCTTGGTATGGTCAAAGAAAAGAGGTGCCATAGGTGAATACATTAAGTAATGTAAAAGAAGATAAGATAGAGTATTATAATGAGAGAAAATCTCATTCAATATCAGCATATATAAGCATTTTAAAATACAATTTTAAAATAATCTTAAATCTGAATTTTTTAGCAGCTATTGGGTTTATTATATTGATACCAATAATAGCTAGTCTTAAATTACTAGATTATAGAACTGTGGCTAAGATTGGAGAGTTGTATATTTCAATAATAGGTATAATATTAATTCCCTACTTAGCCAATATTGAAAATAAGGATAACATTAAAGAAGTAATATATATAAGAAAAAAGCCTTATGTTAAGACACTTTTAGAGCGTATTATAATTATGATGATTTTAATATTTTTAATGATACTTGGATTAATGGTTTTAGCCAAAATCCAAGGAAGTAGTTTTAATCTTTGGGAGATTACTTTTGGAACATGGATATCTGCTGCCTTTTTAGGCATGCTTGGTTTTACTATAGTAAATTTAATTGATAATATTTCATCAGCATATCTGGTTTGCTTTGGCTACTATTTTATGGAGTATGTGACTAAAGGCAGATATACTAAAGAACTATACCTTTTTAGTTTAATTAAGGGAAGCTTTGCAACAGGAAAGTATAAATTATTACTTATAATACTAGCTTTGATAATGTTTAACTTATTTATTGTAAAGAAAAAAAGTTAAGTTAGGAATAAGAAGTTTAGCTGCTTAAGTTTTAGCTATAGATTAAAAATTTCTAGAAAGTGTCTAGCAGCCGAGGACATGTAACGAGTTTTAGGCCATATTATAGCTGTACCTACTTTTAAAGATGGTTCAGCTATTTCTATATACTGTAAGTTTGTATCTGGAAGAAGATCTATACAAGCTTTAGGTACAATAGATATGCCTAAACCTGTACTTGCCCACAATAGTACTGTTCTCACATCATTACTTCTGCAAAGTATTCTAGGTTCAAAACCGGCATTATGACATAATTCTAATATTACTTCTTCGTATCTTCTCTGTATTATCAAAGGTTTATCAACTAGATCGGCTAAATATATTGATTCCTGTTCACCTTCCCAGGCAATATTGCTGCTAATAGCTATCATTGTCTCATTTGGTAAGCATATAGATTCAAAATTTTCAAGATTAAAAGGGGTTCTTATAATACCGATATCTATTACACCTTTATTTAACAGGTCTATTATTTTATAAGTATCCTCATCTAATATTTCAAAGTTTATACCAGGATATTTTTTGTGGAAACTATGAATTTTCTCTGGCAAAAGAGTTGCCCCAGCAGATGATACAGTTCCAATAGATAAGGTTCCCTGGAGACCTTCACTAATATCTTTAACTTCTTTTATTGTTGTATCTACTAATTCTAATATCTGTTTAGCCCTATGCTGCAGCATTTTACCTATGTCTGTCAATTGGAGCTTTCTAGTGCTTCTCTCCATTAATTTCACCCCTAGTTCCTCCTCAAGAAGTTTTAATTGTTGACTAAGTGGGGGCTGAGCCATATGTAACTTTTCAGCTGCTCTTGATATGCTTCCTTCTTCAGCAATAGTAAGAAAGTATTTAAGTTGTCTAATATCCATAAAAATAACACTCCTAAAAGAAGATTTATATGTTATTCATATAAATAGCATATATTTTAAATATTATTTATATATATTATCTTTTGATATAATAATACATGAAAAGTTAATTACGGTCAAAACAAGTATAGTAGACCTTCAAATATAAGGGGTGGGTAAGTTATGGTAGAAATTATTGATAAAGGTGTATATCTGTATAAAGGTGAAAATATATTAGGCTACGAAAATCAAATTTCTTTTGATAGCTTAAAGCATCAGTTAGAAAGTATAGGAGGAGCTGCAGCTGATTTAAATAAACTCATTAATGCAGAAGCAGCACATAAAAATACAATAGCTTATAACATTTTAATGAAGCATAATAAATCTGATGAAGAAGAAAGATTAAAAATAAAATTTAATGCCATGGCTTCACATGATATTACTTATGTTGGAATTATACAAACTGCCAAGGCGAGTGGCTTAAAAGAATTCCCAATACCATATGTCTTAACTAACTGTCATAATAGTCTCTGCGCAGTTGGAGGAACTATAAATGAAGATGATCACATATTTGGTCTCTCAGCAGCTAAAAAATATGGTGGAATATATGTGCCTGCACATCAGGCTGTAATACATCAGTACATGAGGGAGATGATGACCTCTTGCGGAAGTATGATTTTAGGATCAGATAGTCATACACGATACGGGGCCCTTGGAACTATGGGAATTGGTGAAGGAGGGCCTGAACTTGTAAAACAACTTCTTGGAAAGACTTATGACATTGACCTTCCAGAGGTTATAGCAGTTTATCTTGAAGGAAAGCCTAAATTAGGGGTAGGACCTCAAGATGTGGCTCTTGCTATAATTGGATCAGTTTTCAATAAAGGTTTTGTTAAAAATAAAATTCTTGAGTTTGTAGGGCCTGGAATTTCAAACTTATCTGTGGACTTTAGATGTGGTATTGATGTTATGACAACAGAAACAACCTGTTTAAGTTCTATTTGGCGTACAGATGATAAGGTTAAGGAGTATTACTATAGTCACGGACGTTTAAAAGATTATTGTGAATTGGAACCTGGTGATATAGCATATTATGATGGCCTTATCAAAGTAGATTTAAGTAAGATAGAGCCTATGATTGCTCTACCATTTCATCCAAGCAATGTATTTAGTATTTCTGAACTTAATGCAAATGCTGAAGAGATTTTAAGAAGTGTAGAGGCAGAAGGACAAAAGCAAATAGATAATCCAAATATAAAGTTTAACCTTAGAGATAAGATTGTAGATGGAAGGATTAAAGTAGACCAGGGAATAGTTGCAGGGTGTTCTGGAGGAAGCTATGAAAATATAGTTAAGGTAGCTGAAATATTGAGTAATAGTTCTGTTGGCAATGATTATTTTAATTTCAGTGTATATCCTGCAAGTCAGCCAATATATATGGAACTTATAAAAGAAGGTTCTATAGGAAAGTTACTTGAAGCAGGAGTTACTGTAAAAACAGCATTTTGTGGACCTTGTTTTGGGGCTGGAGATGTACCATCAAATAATGGACTTAGCATAAGACATACAACAAGAAATTTCCCAAATAGAGAGGGCTCTAAACCTAGTACAGGACAAATAGCTTCTGTAGCTCTGATGGATGCACTATCAATTGCAGCTACGGCTTCAAATGGAGGTTTTTTAACACCAGCTACTGAAATTGATATTACTGATAAGCATATAGAATATAGTTTTAATGATACAGTATACAAAAATAGAGTATATTACGGGTTTAATAAGCCTACGGGTGAAAGTGAATTAAAATATGGCCCTAATATTGCAGATTGGCCAAAGATGCAGCCATTATCAGACAATATTCTATTAAAGTTAGCTTCTGTAATTAAGGATCCTGTTACTACAACAGATGAGTTAATACCATCTGGTGAAACATCATCTTATCGTTCAAATCCTTTAAAGCTTGCAGAATTTACTCTATCAAGAAAAGACCCTAATTACGTTAATAAGGCGAAAGATATTCAAGAATTAGAAAAAGCTAGGCTGGCTTTTGTAAATGGGGATGGGGATAGTAGTATCGAAGAATTGAAAGAAGTATTTAATAGAATTATTGGAAAAGAAGATACCTCACAGGAGGTATTAGGAAATATAATTAAAAATACCCAGATAGGAAGTGTTATTTATGCTGTAAAGCCTGGAGATGGCTCAGCAAGAGAACAGGCAGCTTCTTGTCAAAAGGTTTTAGGGGGTTTTGCAAATATTGCAGAAGAATATGCTACTAAGAGATACAGGAGTAATCTTATAAACTGGGGAATGATACCATTTACTATTACTCCATCAATAAATCCAGATTTTGAAGTTGGAGAGTATATATTTATAAAAGGAATAAGAGAGGCAATTAAAAATAGCCAAAGTGACATTGAAGCTGAAGTTATCAGCAGTAAAGGAAATAGAAAGATTGCTCTTCATATTAATAATCTTACTAAAGATGAAAAAGAGATTATTTTGGCAGGTAGCTTAATCAATTATTATGCTTCTGTAAAGTGATTATCATTAAATAAAGGAGATAGCTAAGACTATTTCCTTTTTATTTTGTAGATAATGATAGTGATCAGATAAATGTAGTTTTTTAAAATTTCGTAAAAATAATTGTTGAATAATACTAGTTATCTTCAAATACTTTTGGTAGAATGGTTCTAATAATAAGGAAAGGTGGCTGATTATGAATAAATTTACTTTACTTAAAGAAGATGCTCTTTTGTTAATAATTGACGTTCAAGAAAAATTAGTCCCAGCTATGAAATACGGAAAACAAGTTATTGAAAAGATAAATATTCTAGTTTCAGCAGCTAAAGAAATGAATATGCCCATAATGGTTACAGAACAATACCCAAAAGGATTGGGAGGAACAGTTGAAGAAGTTAATTTAGGATTAGAGAATGCATTAAAACTTGAAAAAAATTTCTTCTCAGCTTGTGCAGAGGAGAAGATAGTTGCTGCATTTAAAGAAACAGGAAGAAAGAAAATTATTGTTACAGGTACAGAAACTCACATTTGCGTTTTTCAAACAGTAAGAGACCTAATTGGTTTAGGATATGAGGTTTTTGTAGTATCTGACGGAGTAGCTTCAAGAACCAAGGAAAATTATAAAAATGGCTTAGATTTAATGAAAAACATGGGAGCTGTAGTTGTAAATACAGAGACTATTCTATTTGATTTAATGAAAAAATCAGGAACACCAGAATTTAAAGCTTTATCAAGACTTATTAAATAGTAAAGAAGATGTGTGACACATAAAAAAGGAGAATAGCTAAGGCTAATCTCCTTTTTTATATGGAACTTTAAGGTAGGTACCTTTTTGTTTTTGATAAATTATGGTAACATTTATGGTATATTGAAAAAATGGAGTGATTTTATGGAATATATAAAAGAGCCTATAATAACTATAAATGATTTAAGA
>JAYFRK010000143.1:0-1981 GCA_034925975.1 Clostridium sp. | reverse complement strand
AGCAGCTTTTATGAAGCCTAATAGCGATCTCATCTATCAATCAGAAATGCTAAAGAACATATTTACCAGCCTTTTGAGAGAAACTCTACACCTATCCTACGGCAATATAAGCAATGAAGTTGCCACATCAGGTGAACTTGTTACTGATTTAACTTTTAATGCTGAAAGAGAAACAGAATATTACACTGCTATAGATATTGATAGCAGCATTACTAATGCTGAATTGCACTTAGCCTGCAGTGACATGTCAAACATTACTCCTGCTTTAGTACGTCAAGTAGAGCTTTTAAATTATAAAGCAGTAGCTGCTACTAATCAGATTATATGCTTTAAAACAAAAGTCCTACAAGATGTTCTTAAATGTAAAATTTTCACTACTAATTATCCATTACTACTTGATCATATTTTAAGAGAAGCTCATTTTTACCTAAGAATGCTTCATAAACTTCAAAATCGACAAGAACCAAATATGGTAGAAGAAATTGTTTATCAAGAAACCTTTTGGAATAGAATAATGGCAGAACACGCTAAATTCATAAGAGGTTTATTAGATCCAACCGAAGTAAAATTGTTTGACACTGCAAATAATTTTGGACATGAATTTGATAAGCTTACACTGGAAGCACAAAGACTAGCAAAAAATTTAAAACTTATACCAGAAGTAACTGAGGAAACTTTAAAGACTACTGTTGGAATAAGAGACTTTAAAAAACAAGGTACCGAAGGCTTAATAAACTGCAAGATTAAATCAATAGCATTTCCTTTGCTAGGCGACCACGTTGTAAGAGAGGCTAATCATTATATAAGACTATTAAAAAATTTCAAATCTTAATTCTATAAATATAAATTTTCATATTAAATAAAAAATAGCGGTCCTATTTTACCCTATTTACATAGGAATAAAGGCCGCTATTTTATTGCACTATATCTTTATCTGTATTTAGCAAGCATTTCACTGATATTTGCAGAGTTATCTCCTTCTCCTATAGCTGCAAATTTCCATTCTGAGCCATGTCTATAGATCTCAGCTACAAATAGAGCTGTCTTGTTTGAATAATCATCTGTTAAATTAAAGCGAACCATTTCTTGATTGTTACCCATATTTACAATTCTTATAAAGGCATTTCTTATCATGCCAAAATGTTGCCTACGTTTTATACAATCATAGATATTTACAACAAACACTAGCTTAGATATATCTTGAGGTACACTTGAAAGGTTAACCATTACTTGTTCGTCGTCTCCGTCTCCATCTCCAGTAAGATTATCTCCCATGTGTTGGACACTTCCACTTCTGTGTTTTAGATTTCCGAAGTAAATAACATCTTCTTTTCCTCTTACTTTTCCATTTCCATCTAACATAAAAACTGATGAATCACAATCTATATTAGGAGCACTACTTCCAAATAAGCTTCCTAATAGACCTTTTCCACTATTTTGAGCTACTGGATCCCAACCTAGTCCAACCATTATCTTAGAAAGTCCCGCATTATCTTTTGTTAAACTTATTCTCTGACCCTTTTGTAAATTTACAGCCATGTTTTTATCCTCCTAAATATGTAATCGCTCTATAGCAATTGATTTTCAAAATGAAAATGTCTATAACTTATACATCTAATCCGTAATTTTTACATAGTGCAGCAAGCCCACCTTGGAATCCACTTCCTATAGCGCTGAACTTCCATTCTCCGTTATGACGATATAATTCGCAGAATACTAATGCAGTTTCTATTGAAAAGTCTTCTGATAAATCATAACGTAAAACTTCTTCTCCAGTTTCCTTATCAGTTATTCTAACAAATGCATTTAATACTTGTCCGAAATTTTGTCCTCTTTGTGGAGCATCATAGATTGTTACTGTAATGGCTACTTTAGAAATATTTTCTGGAACCTTAGAAAAGTCAATGATGATTTGTTCATCATCGCCTTCTCCTTCTCCAGTTCTATTATCCCCAGTATGGGTAACTGATCCGCTTGGATC
>JAYFRK010000596.1:0-2705 GCA_034925975.1 Clostridium sp. | reverse complement strand
ATATTATTTAAAAGCCCCCTTTGGGGGCTTAAACCTAAGAAAGTGCTTGTTTTAAATTCTCCTAGAAGGCTAAAAAATGGAAATTGTTATGAGTGTATATACACAGATGATTTGATAAAAGATTTAGAGCTGCCTTATTGTGTGTTAGAATACCCATATTTAGGGAAACATTTTAAGCCAGTAAGGACAAAAAATTTATTGTATTTTGATAGTGTATCACTTAAAAGAACTCTATTAAGAAGAAAATACGTGAAAGAAAAGAAGTTTTCACTAAGAAATGAAGACTTAAAGCTTATAGAAAATATAATAAAGGATTTAAATAGTATATTTGAAGTAGATATAAAATTAGACTTTTTAATTAATGAAGTGGAAGATGTAATATATAGCTATAAAACTACTTTTCAATATTACAATAAAATTTTAGACAATATAAAGCCAAAGGTTATTTTAGAAGTCTGTCACTATGAATTTGATAAACTGTTAATTAATGAAGTAGCCAAGAAAAAAGGTATAAAAGTAATAGAACTTCAACACGGAACAATAGACAAATATCATGTTTCATACAATTTTTATAAAAAAATGAGTTTGCCTAATTTTCCTGATTATATTTTTACCTTCGGAGAATATTGGAGTAAGAGATCAAGATTTCCAATAGAGAAAGAGAATATAATAGACATAGGTTTTTACAACTTTGAGAAAAAACAAAGTGAATTTAGAGATAAAAGGGAAAGTAGAAATATTTTATTTATATCTCAAAATACCATTGGAAAAGAATTAAGCAAATTAGCTCTAGAATTAAATAAAAAGTTAGATGGGCAATATAAAATAATTTATAAACTTCACCCAAGAGAGTTTCAAGTATGGAAGGTGGATTACCCAGAACTTGTGAACAGTGGTATAGAAGTTATTGATAATAATGATAAAGATCTTTATTATTATTTCTCTATATCAGACATGCAGGTAGGAGTGTATTCTACAGCCGTATTCGAAGGGATAGGCTTTAATGTTAAGACTTGTATTTATAATACTTTTGGACATGAATATATGAAATCATTGTATGAAAGTGGATGTGCAAGACTTGTAGATAACGAAGATGAAATAATAGAAGAATTAAGTTGTAAGAAGCTTAATGATATAAATGTGAAAGAAAAATTGTGGAAAAGCAATAGCTTGGAAAACTTCAACAGAGAATTGAAGTGCATAATTGCTATGAAAACAGAATAAAGGATGGATGGTGTGAATAGCAAAAGTAAGTTTTTAAAAAATTCTGTAGTGTATACCATTGGAGATTTATTGCCAAAGGTTATAACTTTTTTTATGATTCCTGTATTGACAGGGCATATGAGCAAAGCTGATTATGGTATTTACAACTATTTAATAGTTTTAATTGGCTTTTTTTCTATGGCATATGTTTTAGGTTTAGACGGTGCACTAACAAGATTTTATTATGAGTATAAAGATAAGGGTAAGGAAAAAGAATTAATAAGTTCTATTTGGATATTTTTACTTATATATGACATATTAATATCTATAGTTCTATTATTCCTAGGTAAGGGAATCATTAGTAAGCTAATCTTAAAAGATATTCCTTTTAAACCATATTTTATATTCTTAGTATTGATTTGTTTCTTTACTACTTTTTCCTCACTTCCTCTAGTGTTAGTGAGACTAAGAGAACAGGCTTTTAGATTTGGATTGTTTAATATAATTACTACAATAGTAAATGTTTTCTTTATTTTTTACTTTGTAAGCTATAAAAAACAAGGAGCAGAAGGAAATTTAAAAGCAAATTTAATTACTTACGTTATTTTCAGTATTGTTTATTTTATACTTAATTTTAAAGATTTGAAACCTGTTATAGCTCCTAAAATTATCAAAGGGGCATTGAAATATGGAATACCGCTTATTCCACATGCTCTTGGTGCTTGGATATTAATGTCCTCAGACAGATTCTTTTTAAATATGTATAGAACTAAAGATGAACTTGGTATCTATGGATTAGGATATCAATTTGGTATGCTAGTTTATTTCTTAATTGTAGCTGTAAACAAAGCATATGTTCCTTTTTTCTTTAAAACAGCTGAAGAAGAAAAAGAAAATGCACCGAAAGTATTTGAGGAAATAATAAGGTATTATCTTGTAATTATCATAACTATAGGTTTTGGATTGGCACTGTTTTCTAAGGAAATAATATCTATAATGGTACCTAATAAAAGCTATCATATAGCATATACTATTGTTCCATTAATCGCTCTTGCTTATATCCTTAATGGATTTTATTTTATGTCTGTAAATGGAATTTTTTATTCTAAAAAGACATATATTCTACCTGTATCTACAGGTATCAGCGCAGTGGTAGATGTAATACTAAACTATTTATTAATACCTAAGTATGGAATGTATGGTGCAGCTATAGCTACTGCTAGTGCTTACTTAGTATTATTTATTGTTACCTATTATTATTCTCAAAAGTTTTACTATATAAAATGGCAATGGAAAAATATTTTACTAAATGGTTCATTGGGTATAGCCTTATTTTATGTAGGCAAAATAAGCATAAGTAGTTTATTGCTAAGCATTTTATTTAAGATTGCGCTGTTTTTAGTGTATATAGGAGCATTATTCTTATTTAAGATACTTTCCTACGAAAAATTGAAGTATTATATGAAAAAAATTCTAAAGAGATAAATTAGTAAGCTATAGGA
>JAYFRK010000051.1:0-1759 GCA_034925975.1 Clostridium sp. | reverse complement strand
AAATATTTTATGTAATCCCCTAATGTAGAAGGAAATAATATTTCTAATTCATCTCCCTCTTTTACATGCTCTTCAAGAGATACCATATTTTTATTTGCAAAAATCACTGGGTTCAAATTTTGAATTATATCATTGAAATAGAAACTTACTGAATTTATTTTTTTCACAAATTCCATTATCTTTGGTGAAGCATCTTTTCCATCCTTAGCGAAAATTATTTCAATATTATCCCCTTCTTTTATTTCTGTATCAATGCTTCCAACTTTATCATTTACTTTTATCTGTGCACTTTCAGCTAATGTTCCAAAGGCAACTCTTTTTATACCATTTAAGGTAAATCTAATATTTTTCCCATTCTTGCCAACCAATACTTTGTGGCTAATTCCAGCCTGAAGCATCACATCCATAACTGTGTGTTTATGTGAGTTAAAAAGGCTTATCACTTCGTTATTTAATATTACATCTATAAAATCATTACCTGATTTTTTAATTGCAATAAGGGCAATTCCTAACACAGTAACGCCAGTACTGCCTAATTCTTCATTAAAGTTTGTACATTCTATAACTGCTTCTCTTCCCTTTATACCTATTCTTTGTGAGGGCAAGCCTAGATTTTCAGATAATGCATCTTTAAAGTTAGGCGTATGTGCCCCTCCTCCTACTAAAAAAACTGCATTAGGCGCCTTACCACCATTTAGCTCTATGATTTTATTAGCAATCTCATTAGATATTTTTTCTATTATAGGATTTATAGTTTTTATAATACTTTCAGAAGGCACATCATTTTCTATTCCTAAAATATCTGTATATTTTATTCTTTCTTCTTTAGTCAATTTTTTCTTTATTTCTTCTGCAGTATTAAAATCCACTAAATAATTTTGTACTATAACTTCAGTAATCTCATCTCCAGCCATAGGTACCATTCCATATGCACTAATACTATCATTACTACTTATGGCAATATCAGAAGTTCCTGCTCCCACATCAACTAAAGCAATATTAAGTAATCTTAGTTTTTTAGGAACTGCAGCTTCAATAGCTGCAATAGGCTCTAATGTTAAACTAATTACATTTAGATCTACTTTTTTCATAACAGAATAAAGACTATCCACAACAGATCTTGGAAGAAATGTTGCAATTACATCTGCTGAAATTCTTTCACCCTTTTGTGAAAGTAAGTTTGATATAATATATCCATTTAAATAATAATTTTTCACGCTATATCCTACACAGTAAAGTTTTCCTTCAGTTTCTCTATTTACTTCTTCTTCAGCTTTTTTTACTGCTGTAAGTTCAAGGCTTCTAATCAGCTCTCTATCTATTTCTCCATTTTCATCTACTTCAATTTCCACTTTTACTTCTGTGGTTCTTAAAAATCTTCCCGCTGCTGCTATAGAAACTTCATTTAATTTAAAACCTATCTCTTCTTCTATAGACTTCTTTATCGAATTAACAGTGCTTGCAACTAAATTCACATCATGAATTTGTCCATCAATCATTGCTCTTTCTTGATGCTCTAAATATCTTTCACATATAACATTAAACTTTTTATCTCTAACTACACCAATTGTACCAATAATTGAACGTGTTCCTATATCTAATGCAAAAATTATATCCTTTGGATTAATATCTAAAAGTTTCATATTAAACTCTCCTTTTAGCCCAATATAAAAGCTCATATTCTATGAATATGAGCCTAATAAAATTATATATTATACTTTTACTTTATTCAACAAACTCTGCAGTAAGTTTGGTTATT
>JAYFRK010000319.1:0-3113 GCA_034925975.1 Clostridium sp. | reverse complement strand
CCCCAATATGCTGAAATCGTTAGCATTGATAAGAAAAATCTTGCATTACCTTGTGTTTAAATTTTTACACAATTAACCCAACCCATAATATTAATTAAGCATGAATCATGCCAAATTTTAATTTATATTTTACAAATAATCTTTATATTTTATAAATTAAGGCTAATATACATGGTTAATACCAGTTTACTTTATTTCTGTTATCTTAAGACTCCTGTTTAAAAATTTATAATTTTCAGAATACATATATATAATATAGTACTTTTTGCCATAATCTTCAATAATTTTTCAAATATTAATTGGATAATTAATATTTTTTCTTCAATTTTATTACATCATATTAAATTTATTACAAAAAAAATAGTTACTTAAATCTTGTATAACAAAATTTAAGTAACATTACTAATTTATAATTGTATCAATTTTAAACACTGTATCAAAAATTACATAACTTAATTTCTGAATTTATTATTCTATATTTCTAAAAATTCTCTAACCTTCAGTTTCATTTCATCTGCTTTACAAATTGTTTTATGAACTATTCTTCGTTTTTCTATATTTTTTATGGCTTTTGGTTCCTTTTCATCAATAAGGCAGCTCATCTCTTTTACTAATTCAAAATCATTACTATCCATATATTTATTATCCAAAGAATTCATAACAGAATAAGTAAACTTATAAGGACTAGCAGTAGATACTATAATAGATTTAGTATTATCATTAAAAACTTCTCTATATTTTTTATTTACACTATAAGCAACTGAAGTATGTGTATCTATAAGATAGTTATACTTTTCATATACATATTTTATAAATTTCTTAGTATCATTATCAGATGCAAAGCCTCCATAAAAATCTCTAAGTTTTTCTCTCATTGTTTCATTTATTTCATAACTACCATCTTTGTCCAAACTATTCATTAGCTCTTTTATCTTATCAGAATCTTCTCCGCTTATGGTATACAGTAGTCTCTCTAAATTACTAGATATTAATATATCCATAGAAGGTGATATTGTAGTAACGAATTTTCTTTGCCTATCATATACACCTGTATTAATAAAATCGTATAGAACTTTGTTATCATTGGATGCACATACTAGCTTATTTATAGGTAACCCCATTTGTTTTGCATAGTATGCTGCTAGAATATTCCCAAAGTTGCCAGTAGGAACTACTACATTAACCTTCTCTCCCTCTTCTATTTCACCTTTTATATAAATTTTTAGATAAGCAGAAAAATAATATACTATTTGCGGAACAAGTCTCCCTATATTGATTGAGTTTGCTGAAGAAAATATATAATTATTTTCTTCTAGAAGTTTTAAAAATTCATTATCCCTGAAAATTTTCTTAACTCCACTTTGAGCATCATCAAAGTTCCCTTCTATTCCTACTACAAAAACATTATCCCCTTCATGAGTAATCATCTGTTTCTTTTGTATTTCACTAACCCCATCTTCCGGGAAAAATACAATTATCTTAGTTCCTGGTACACCTGTAAAACCTTCTAACGCAGCTTTTCCAGTATCTCCTGATGTAGCAGTAAGTATTACAATTTCTTTATCTAAATTTTGCTTTTTAGCTGAAGTAGTCATTAAATATGGCAATATAGATAAAGCCATGTCTTTAAATGCTAATGTAGGTCCATGATATAGCTCCAAAAATAAGGCGTTTCCTACTTTAGATATTGGAGCTATCTCCTCTGTATCAAATTTATTGTCATAAGCTTTTTCTATGCAATATTTTAGCTCTTCTTCAGTAAAGTCCGATAAAAATTTACTTAATATATAATAAGCCAGTTCTTTATAATCCATACTAGCTAGCTTACTAAGTTCAACATCTATTTTAGGAATCTCATTTGGAACAAAAAGTCCTCCATCTGAGGCTATTCCTTTCAAAATAGCCTCAGATGCAAGTATGCCTGTTTCTCCACCTCTTGTACTCTTATAATAAATATTTTTATTCATAACTTCACTTCCTTTACTATCTGTATATACTAATTCATTTTTTCAACTCTAATTATGTTATCTACCTTTTTAACACTGTTTAAAGCTTTAATTTCATCAATTGCTTTATTTAAATTTCCTTCTAGAGTTTTATGTGTAACAAAAACCAAAGTAACATGTTCTTGTCCTTTACCTTTTTGTATTACAGATAGTAAACTTACACTATTTGAGCCTAAAATTGTAGTTATTTTACCCAAAACGCCTGGTTCATCTTTTACAGTTATTCTTATATAATATTCTGATTTAGTCTCTTCCATATTACCTATCTTTTTAAGATTTCCACTCTTGCTCTGACTTAATTTGAACATATAATCATCGCTATTTCTTAAAATTGATATAACATCTGAAACTACTGCACTTCCAGTTGGTAAATCTCCAGCACCTCTGCCATACATCATTAAGTCACCTACCGCATTTCCTTTTATAAAGATTGCGTTAAAAGAATCATTAACATTAGCAAGAGGATGTCTCTCTGGAATCATTGTAGGATGGACCCTTAATTCCAATACATTGTCCACATCCTTAACAATAGCTAATAATTTAATTACATATCCAAATTCTTTTGCATATTCTATGTCAATGGGTTCAATATTCCTGATTCCTTCTCTATAAACTAAATCTGCATTAATCATTTTTCCAAAAGCTAAATAAGTTAAAATACTAAGCTTATATACTGCATCGTATCCATCTACATCTGATGTTGGATCTGCTTCCGCATATCCCATTTCTTGTGCTTCCTTTAATGCAGTGTTAAAATCCATATTATCTAAGTACATTTTTGTAAGTATATAGTTTGTTGTTCCATTTATTATACCTACTATCTGTTCTATTTTATTTGCAGTTAAACTTTCATTTATTCCATTTATTATTGGAATTCCACCAGCAACACTGGCCTCATAGCAAAATCTTACGCCTTCCTCTTTAGCAGTATTTACAAGTTCCGCCCCAGAAGTTGCAATGGCAAGCTTATTTGCAGTTACCACATGCTTCTTGCTTTTCATTGCTCTTATCATATAATCCTTTGCAGGATCAGTTCCCCCCATAACTTCTATAACTAGTTTTATGCTATTATCATTAAATATTTCCTCTGGATTTGTAGTCATTACA
>JAYFRK010000068.1:0-4801 GCA_034925975.1 Clostridium sp. | reverse complement strand
AAGTTTTTTTATTTGAGAATATAATAGCTTCCCCAAAAATATTGCCTTTGCCCATACGATTTATAGTCACAATTTTTCCAGAAGGATAATTTTTTTGAACTTCTATAGAACCTTCAAGAACAATTCCTATGCTCGATATAGGATCATCTTCAAGGGCTATAGTTTCTCCTTTTTTAAAATTAGTTACTTTATAGTTTGTATTTGAAAGTATATTGTTAATTTCATCCTCGGTAAAGCCTTTGAATAATGTGCAAGTTATTAGGTATTTACTAACTATTTCCATAAAATTCACCTCAAAATATTATATATATATATTTGGTAACTTAAGTTACATACTTGTTTAATTAATATTATTATAATAATATTAGTAAATCAAGTGAAAGTTATATTAGGGGGTAATTATATATGAAGAGAAAAATAATATCTATAGATGAAAAAAAGTGTAATGGTTGCGGAATATGCATTAATGCATGTCATGAAGGGGCAATAGAGCTAATAGACGGAAAAGCAAAATTAGTAAGCGATGAATATTGTGATGGACTTGGAGACTGCCTTCCTGGTTGTCCTACAGGAGCTATAGAGATTATTGAAAGAGAAGCGGATGATTATAATGAAGAAGCTGTAGAGAAGAGAAAAATTAAATTGGACAATAAAAATATGAAACAGAATATAGAAAATGAAGCAAAGCCAAAGCCTTGTGGATGTCCAGGATCCATGGCAAAGATGATTAAAAGAGAACAAATACACAATGAAGCTAAAATTGAAGATAAGAAAGCAGAATGCTGCAGCGTTAAAGAAGAGAGTGTATCAGAATTAATGCAATGGCCTGTTCAATTGAATCTTATAAATACTAAAGCTCAATTTTTAGAAGGAGCAGATCTACTAATTGCAGCAGATTGCACAGCTTATGCTTATGCTGATTTTCATAGAGATTTTATAAAGGGACATATTACTGCAATAGGTTGTCCTAAACTTGATGATAATAATTTTTATAAAGAAAAGCTAACAGAAATATTGAGAAACAATAATATTAGAAGTATTAAGTTAATTAGGATGTCGGTACCTTGCTGTGGTGGAATTGTTAATGCTGTAAAAGGAGCAATGTTAGAATCTAAGACAATTATTCCTTACAGCGAAGTAATAATTGATGTAAATGGACAGATAATACAAAATATTTAATAGTTTATAAAAACATGCTGAAAGCTATATTAAGTGGCTTTCAGCATGTTTTGCTTTATTGAGTTATGTTTACCAATAAAGTCTATTTTGATAAAATAACTTTAAAATGGAATTTTTTTTGAGGAAGGGGAATAAAATGAGACAAGAATTAAAAGCAGACTTAGTTCTATTATCAGTAACTTTAGTTTGGGGAATTAGTTTCCCTATTATGAGTACAGTATTAAAACATATAGGCCCTTATACATTTTTAGCTTTAAGATATTTGACTGCAGGAATAATATTGGCAGTATTTATTTTTAGAAAGTTTAAAAATATAAACAAGAAAACAATAAAAGCAGGGTTACTCATTGGATTAGCACTGTTTTTAGGATGTATTCTGCAAACTGTAGGACTTGTATATACAACTGCCAGTAAATCAGGGTTTCTTACAGGGCTTAATGTAATATTTGTTCCAATGCTTATAGCTATAATTTACAAAAAAGTACCGGATTTTAAGAGTGTTATAGGAGTATTACTTTCAGTTGTTGGCCTTGCAACAATGTCTTTAGACGGAGGCATGAGCATGAATTTCGGTGACACTTTAACTATAATTTCTGCAGTAGCCTTTGCTGTTCAAATATTATTGGTTGATAAGTATGCAAGAGATGTAGATATAGTTGTAATGAGCTGTATACAAATGTTTGTTATAGGAATATTGTCATTTATTCCAGCAGTAGCAATAGAAGGTCTAAAATTCCCAGTAACTAAAGTTACTATAGGTTCAATTTTGTTTACTGCAATTTTTTGTTCTATTTATGCCTTTGGTATGCAGAATAAAATGCAGCCATATACAAAGCCAACTCACGCCGCAATAATATTTTTAGCAGAGCCTGTATTTAGCGCTATTTTCTCTGTTTTTATTGGAGATAGACTTACAGGTAAAACATTAGCAGGGTGTTTACTTATTTTACTAGGTATGGTGATAATAAATACAAAATTCACTGGAAAATTAATAGAAGTTGAAGAATAGAAATATATTTTAAATATAATGCTAAAATGTTTACTATTTATTAATACTTTGTAAACAACTTTTTCAAAATGTTGACTTTCGGTCAGTTAGGAATATAATGGAACTAAGGTTGCGTATTAAATTATATTACTATATTTGTAAGAATAAGTTTCATAATTTATATTTTAGGGGGAATCGTGATGGGCGTAAAAGACAGCTTAGAAAAAAGTGTTAAACAAAAAATAGTAAACACTGTATTGGGCATTATAGACAAAGACCCGGAAAAAAATGTTGATAAGATTTTTGAGGCTATCAAAAAAATTACTAAGGATGAGCACCAACTAGAGCAAATTGAATTTGTACACAACTACTATAAGACTCAGCCAGCTACTTATGAACTAATTCAAAATATACTAAAAAATACAGATAAGAAATGTTTGAAAAAATTCTTTACTAATTTCTTTGCAAATGCCAACTGGTATGCAGGTTCAAAAAGAGCTAAGTACTTAGAAGAAGAGGATACAAAAATTCCTTTTGTTATGTTAATAAGTCCAACTATGCAATGTAATTTAAGATGTGTAGGATGCTACGCAACAGATTTATTAGATCAACCAAGAATACCAATAGAGGAAGTAGATAGAATAGTTGGAGAGGCTAGAGATCTTGGAATATACTATATAATAGTATTGGGAGGAGAACCTTTCTTCTATAAAGAGCTGCTTGACATATATGAAAAATATGATGATATAATGTTCACACCATTTACTAATGGAACTCTTATAAACGAAGAAACAGCAGATAGATTAAAACAACTAGGTAATGTAGTTCCAATGCTTTCAGTTGAAGGTGAAGAAGAAGAGACAGATGCAAGAAGAGGAAAAGGTACTTATAATAAAGTTATGCATGCTATGGACTTATTAAATGAAAGAGGAATATTATTTGGAGTTTCAACAGCTGTTACAAGATTAAATATAGATTCAGTTTTATCAGATAGATTTATAGATAAATTAATAGAAAAAGGAGCAAAGATGAACTGGTATTTCTTATTTATGCCAGTTGGATGTGAAAATCCAAACTTTGATTTAATGTTAACTCCAGAACAAAGAATATATCTTGGTAAGAGAACTCATGAAATAAGGAAAACTAAGCCATACTTTACTTTGGACTTCTTTAATGATGCTCCTTTTGTAGGAGGATGTATAGCTGGTAAGTTCTATTTCCACGTAAATGTTCATGAGGACTGTGAGCCATGTATTTTTGCGCACTTTGCTACCCAAAATTTGAAAGGAAAACATTTAATCGATGTATTCAGGGATCCATTCTTTAAAGAATTAAGGCACAGACAGCCATATAATAAAAACATGCTAAAACCTTGTATGATGATAGATAATCCTCACGTAGTAAGAGAAATATGTGAAAAGGTTGGAGCAAAACCAACAGATTTAGGAGCTGAAATTATGCTTAAGGATGAAAAATTTAGAAAAGAAGTAGAGAAGGTTTCTGAAGAGTTTTCACCTTATGCAGATAAGGCTTGGAAAGAAATATTTAATGAAAAAGGAAATGATGCTTTTTCAAGAGGATAATATGATAAGGAAAAAAAGTTTACAGTGAATGGGCTGTAAACTTTTTTTATATTGAAGCTGTAATAGTAGTTTTATATGCTTCAAAGGTTTTTTCTGCAGTCTTTTTCCATGAAAACTTAGACGCTTGTTTTATCCCTTTTTTACTTAGAACTTGTTTTAAATTTTCATTACATAATAAATTCCCAAGGGTTTCAAAAAGCTCATTTTCATCATGTGGATTAATAAGAAGGCCGCTATCTTCAACAACTTCGGGTATAGAAGTAATATTTGAAGTAATTACTGGAGCACCACAGCTCATTGCTTCAAGTGGTGGTAATCCAAAACCTTCATATAATGAAGGATAAACAAAAGCTTCACAACAACTATAGAATATAGGAAGTTCATCTTGGGGTATAAATCCGGTAAATTTTATTTTAGATTCTAAATAAGAATATTTACTACTTAAGTATTCTCCTAGGTCTTTTTTTGCTCCTACAATAACTAAATTATGATCCTTATCCAAATTAGAAAGCACTCTAATGAATGAGTTTATAAGAGCTTTTACATTTTTTCTTGGACTAAAGCCGCCTATATAAAGAATAAAAGGTTTATCAATATTATAATTTTTACTTAGAAAATCTTTGCAATAATTTTTATCTAGTTGTCTATATATAGAATCTGCTGCCAGTGGTGTAACAAAAATTTTATTAGGATCTATAGGGAAGAATTTGAGTATGTCTTTTTTAGAATATTCGGATACTGTAATTATTCCATCAATATTTTGGATAATTTCAGGAACATCTTTTAAAAATTTTAGTAAGTATCCTTTGCCTACAGTTTCAGGCATAATATAAGGAATCAAGTCGTGAACTGTTATGACTTTTTTGCATTTTATATTTATATCTAAGTTTATACCATTTTGAGGTACATGGTATATATCTATATTGGATTTATCCAAGTCATAATTAAAATAGTTTTGCTCAAAGAATTTAGGATGCTTTTTTGAAGTCATTATAATATCCACATTATTTTTAAGGTAATCTTCATAGTTTCTTTCTGACCAATAAAGCCT